>DAOTTS010000043.1:0-20495 GCA_034437735.1 Anaerolineae bacterium | reverse complement strand
AAAAAGGCATCTGTGCTCGCCTCGAGGGCCAGTGCATCGTCTCAGATGCACTCCTTGAGCACCCAATGAGCCCTTTTTTGATTTATCTCAACTGTTGAGGGACACTACCTGGAAATCTGCTCTACATCTTTGTCCCTTCGTTTCCTTCGTGGTCATCGTCAGCGGTCAGGTCCGGCAGTTGCCGGGCAGCGGCTCCTCGTTGGAGTAGACGGCGACGCCGTTGCGGCTGAGCAGAGCCGCCAGGACGCCCTTGCCCGGCTTGAGCGTCAACGTAAACGTCCCATCGTAGATCTGGTGGCACCCGCATGAGGGGCTGAAGGCCTTGAGGATGGCGGTCTTGATGCCGTACTGCTTCACCAGGGCAAGCCCCATCTCCGCGCCGCGCACGTACTCCTCGGTGACATCCACACCCTCGCTCGTCACCACCTTCGCCTTGCCGTCCAGAACGTCGTGGTCGTCCACTGCCGACGCCTGTCGGAACAAGACACGCTCCCCATCGAAGGCCTGGATGGAGGCATCGCCCCGCGGAATGGATAGCCCGCCCGCTACCTCGGCGCAGAAGGGCAAGAGCTTGCCCTGTGAGACCAGCGGGATCAACTGCTCGGCCAGACAGGACTTGCCGTCCCACCGGGTGGGGATGCCCAGGATGCAGGGGCTGACCAGAATCAGCTCGTTGTCGTCGTGTTGGATGTCATCGAAGCTCACAGATCACGTTCCTCCTGATACGTCATAGTGTCGTGCCCACACGTCACCTGGGGCCCCCGGCGCGATGGCCGAAGCCATGCCGGGGCCTGGGGGTGGGTACCAAAGACTCTCGCCCTGCCGGAACCAACGTCAGACAGGGCCCGGGGCCGAGTCACCGCGCCTTCCGCTCCACAACAGCCTCGAGCTCCTCCCGAACCGCCTTGGGCAGCCGGGGAGCCCGATGCTCGTCGATGATGCGGCGCGCTTTCTCCAGGGCCCGCTCTTCAAGCCGGGCGGCACCGTCGCCGTGCCATCGGTCGTAGTCGCGGCGGTCGAACAGCGTCGGCTGCCAGTCGTCCCGCACGTGGCGCAGGGTATGGTCGGTCGAGAGGAAGTGGCCGTCGCAGCCGACCTCCTCGATTAGATCCAGGGCCAACGTCTCCTGATTGATGGCCATGGGCTGCAGGTAGCTCTTCACCCAGTTGATGATCTCGTCGCACAGTACGACCAGACCCAGGGAGCCGGTCATCGCCGAGTCCAGATAGCCCACGTCGTGGATGAGGTTGGCGCCCCCGGCCGCAACGCAAATAATCAACTCGGGTGGAATGCGGACGGTGTCCCGCGTGGCGAGCGTCAGTGTGTCTCCCCCCACGACGACAGCAACTGCCTCTGCGGACTAGAAGCGCAAATCTGCACCGTCTCGCGTGCCAAAGCGTACAATTGTGGAGAGGCACTGCTTGTGATTCGTTAAGGGTCGAGGGGCACGACTCAGTCTTGAGCCGTGCCCGATCTCTACAGATTCGATTGTCCACGGCTGCGATCACGCGTCTTCGTCGAGAAGCTCAACCAGAGGAGAGACATTGGAGAGTTCGTCGAAGCCGGTGAGGAGATCTAGTGCTTTCCCCACTCGCTCCTTCGGCAATACGTGCCCAGCAAGCCAGCGAAATTTGTCCTTGAGTTGCCTGTCGTCCCATTCCTGGCCGAAGTCTATGCCTCCGCTTTGGGCATCCAAGCAGTATGTTGAACCGTCCTTCACCGTTATCGACACGTCGCAGAGGTACTTGCCACCCGGGTCGCCTGCATTCATCTGATGGGCCAAGTCCGAGTACTCGCGGGACTCGACCAATTCGATCTTGCTCAGCAGATCGATCGCCTTCTCGTCGTTCAGGCGACCTTCCAACACTTGTCGAGGTCCCACCTCACCGTCAAGAAGCAGCATGGCGAGCGGCCATCCCAAGCTGAACTGCGCTTCCTCCGTCGTCGTCGGGAGTGTCTTACCCAAGCGAACCATCTCGTGGAAACCCCTAACTCTGATGTGAGTGATATGCGATGCTCTGATGCCGTGCTGCTGGACGAGCCTCTCTGTCGCATCGAGTGCTGCATGAGCCCACCCGCAGCAGGCGTACTCCTTGAAGACCACACCGCCAGGCCCAGTTATGATGAAGTGCTCACCTATGTCGACCACCCAGTCCCGATATTCGGGCATCTCCAAGATACTGGGCACCCCTGTGAAACCCAGTTGCGCCAGCTCTGCAGCACTGATGCCTGTGAAGGCCCCCCAGCCAATGCCGTGCTTCACCATGGCCGGATGGTCGATGTCGCGCATCATGGGGAGATTTGGGGCATGGTAGTCGGCGATGCCAAGGGCATGCTTGATCTCCTTCACACTCAATTTCATAAGGTGAGCTGCCACCGCCGCATTGGCCACTGAACCCCACGACCCGCATGCTTGGTAGACAGGATGGTGGTCGTGCCAGCAGCGCCCGGCTCGGTGAGCGACCTCATAGCCGATCACCAAGGCGGTGAGCACCTCTTGTCCGCTACTGCCGAGTTTCTCCCCCACGGCCAAGGCAGTTGGGACGATCTGGGCGCCTGGATGCCCTTTCGTGTACTTGCCGACATCGTCGCTATCGAACCCGTTGGCAGCTGCACCATTGGCTAGAGCCGCGCCGGCTGCCGTCGAACGTCGATTGTTGCAGAGGATCATCGCCTCGTCACCCCTGCAGTTCTCGGCGGCGAAATCGGCTGCAATCTTGGCCACCCGGGTCAGCGTACCACTCAGTGCTGCTCCAAAGGCATCCACCAGGCAGCGTTTCGCCTGTCGCTGCACGGTGGGCGGGAGACTCTGCCAGGTCGTATGACGTACGAAACGGGTCACCATCTCGCTCGATTTCATAGGACGTCGTTCCTTGCTATGCATCAGACGATCTGCAAGAAGAGCCTAGGACTAAACCTGAGCGCAACGACGCTCAATGAACCTTCCCCGCCCTTTATCCGCTGCCAGCTGACCGTTTTCGACGATGACCTCGCCCCGACTCATCGTGAGCACCGGGGCACCTTCTATCGTGAATCCCTCATAGTTGCTGAACGGAATAGGGGTGTGAAGGGTGTCGATTGAGTAGGTCAGTGTCTTCTGCGGGTCGAATAGGACGATGTCGGCATCGAAGCCGGGCATCAACCGTCCTTTCTTTTCTAGCCCGAAGATCTCCGCTGGACGGGTGCAGCATGTCCGCACCCACTGAGTTAGGCTAATCTGCTCGCTCTCCACCCCCAGAGTGTGCAGTAGGGCAAGTCGAGTTTCGATACCAGCAGCCCCAGGGCGTTGACATATCTGTGTCTCGCGGGATGGCCTCGGGCAGTGGTCGGTTGACACGATATCTAACGAACCGTCCTTAAGGCCTTGCCAGAGAGCTGCTTGGTGTCGGGAATCTCGTATCGGCGGAACCACCATCAACGACTGGGTCACGATGGTGTCCTTTTCGAATATCTCATCGGTGTAGGCCAGATAGTGCGGACAAGTTTCTCCGAACGCGGCTTGACCACGTTCCTTGGCGAGGCGCAGCTCACGGACACCCTCTACCGATGATACATGGAAGATCAGTATTGGAGAGCCGGCCAGGTCCGCTAAGGCCAGAGCGCGATGGATGGCTTCCCCCTCCATGATGGACGGATAGGCCGCACCGTGCCATGCTGGCCCGGTCTTGCCCTCTTCCTCAAGTTGCTTCTTCAAGTGCTGTGTGATCTCGAAGTGCTCAGCGTGCATGATCGCCAGTCCATCGCTCTTGGCGATCTTCTCCATCGCCTGCAACAACATCGTGTCGGAGAGCTGGTAGCCTTCGTACGCCATATAAAGCTTGAAGGAGGGCACCCCGCGTTCGACGACGGCGGGGATTTCCTGAAGTCTAGAGGGATCCGGATCCCTGTAGTTCAGGTGGAGGCCATAGTCTATCAACGCCACCTTCTCCGCGTCAGCCTTTCGACGCTCCAGCTCGTCGATCAGCGACTCCCCTGGTCTCGGTTGCGCGAAGTCGATGATAGTCGTAACCCCGCCGTGAGCCGCCGCCCTCGTCCCAGTTCTGAAGGTGTCTGCGGTAGGGGGATCGTGAGGCGGTAGCTTCGGGTTGTCCAAATGCACGTGGCCGTCGATCGCTCCCGGGAGCACGTAGAGCCCCTGTGCGTCGATCTCCCGGTGAGCCTGGAGATCCTGGCCGATGGCCGAGATCTGCTCGCCAGAGACGGCTAGGTCAGCATCAAGGGTCCCGTAACCGGTGATTAGGCACCCGTTTTTGATGACGACGTCGTATGTCATATCTTAGAACCTCGTTCCCTGAACCTCAGGTCTGGTCGGACTGAGTCGATTCGGACGGCGTGGCTCCGTGCTCTCGCTCGGCTCTTTCCACGACAGCGTGTATCGCGCGCGCTTTGGCCTGTGAGAGGGGAGTCGGCTCATGACTCTCGAGAAGCTCATCCACCTCTTCCGTGGCCCGTTCTGCCAGCGTACTCTGCCCGCTGCGGTGCCATTGATCATAGTCCCATCGCTCAATAACGTTCGGATACCAGCGCTCGCGGTAGTGCCGCAAAGTGTGTTCAGTCTCAAGAAAGCTACCATCGGGCCCGATCTCGTCGATCAGGTCCAGCGCTAGTGTTTCGTCGGTGATAGCGACGGGTTCCGTGAAGGCCTTGATCCAGTCGACGATCTCGTTGCAGATGACGAGCTGAGCGAGCGAGCCGGCCATGGCCGATTCGAGGTACCCCATGTTGTGGACCAGATGACCGCCGCACAACGCATCCACCATAAGCGTCAAGCTAGGCTCGACGGCTGCCTGCTGATCCACCAGCTTGGCGTTGCTAGCGCCCGCTGTACTGAGCATGGGCAGGCAGTAGTAGTGTGCCAACGCCTCCATACCGCCGATGGGCTGGGGTTCTCCATAGGGCAGGACCATCGATCGCATGTCGAGTCCGCCGCCCATAGACCCGGCCACGATGATGGGGGTTCCCTCGCGCACGAGCTGCGATATGACGACGCCCACCAGGCTACCTGCATTCCGCAGTGCCAGGTTGGCCGCCACCGTGACAGGGGCTGTCAGACCCGCGGACGTGCCGCCAATATAGAGCGTGGGCAAGCCTTTCTTGGCGGCATAGAGCAGTTTCTGCAGGGAGTCCTTGTTGTGGCGCAACGATGTCGTGGAGTTGATGTACCAAGCGACGAAGGGCCGCTGCCGCAGCGCTTCGGGCCCACCCACAGCTACCTCAGCCATCTCGATGGTGTCCACCCAGCCCGCGTAGCTGTGGGTAACGAATACCATGGGCTTGGTGGTGTTTCTCAGCATCGCCTGCATCTGATACCGATCGGCGATGGACGAGTTGACGTCGCTGGGCAAGAACATCGACATCACGAAATCAACGTTCTCCAGGGCGTCACAGACGGTCATCCCGTTGGCGACATCCTGGAGCCGCGCCTTCCGCCGTTCCCCGCTGTGTCGGTCGATAACGTAGAGGCAGTCACAACCTGGGCCGAAGTAACTCCGAGCGCCCTCCAACGACATAGCCAACTCGCCCTCCCGGTCGTGAAGCCGAACGCCTTTTGGTGCCGAGGCAAGTGCGTCCTCAACCAAGGAGCGGGGCAGTCGAACTCGATTGCCGTCCCTCACTGGAACGCCGGCGTCTTTCAGCAGGTCCAGGGCTTCTTGCTCATAGAGGCGCACACCTGTGCGCCCTAGGATCTCTAAGCTGGCCTCGTGTAGCCTTTCACATTCGTCCTCAGTCAGCTTAGAGATGCTCAGTCCAGTATGGTTCGTCGTGGTAGGCTGGTCTTTCTCCATAGATATCCGTGCTATGTGCTGGATGATCGAACGTCACTTGTCTCTTGCAGCGCTTGTATTAGCTCGGTGACTCGCGGCGTGGCATCTAGCGACCAAGCCAGGGCAATGATCTCGGCGATCTGATCCGCCGTCAACACGTGGCCCGCCTGGAGCCGGAATTTCTCCTCTGCCCAACGCCTGGTCCCGAAACGCTCACCGGCATCGGGCACCACCGCATGCTGATGTAAGGTGCGGCCATCGTCCATTGTGATCTCGAGGTCCGCCGCGTACCTACCCCTGGCATCGCCAAGTCGCTGGAGTTCCGCCAGTTCAGTGAACGCCTGGGACTCCACCAGCTCGGTTTTTCGGACCAGGGCCAAGATCCTCTCGTCGTCCAACCGCTCATCCAGGATCTGGCTCGGGCCTACCTCGCCGTCGACTAACATCGCCGCCAGTGGCCAAGCCGAGTTGAACTGAGCTTCCTCCGTTGTGGTGGGCACATCGGCTCTCAGTCTAACCGTCTCACTGAAGGAGGTCACTCGAATCCTCGTGATGGCCTCGATGGGAACGGGTTCTCGCTCCGATAGCGCCTTGGCTGCGTAGAGGGCAGCGTGAACCCAGCGACAGCACGAGAACTCCTTGAACAACACACCGTTAGGCTCCGCCATAATGTAGCGGTCGCCGAGATCGCGCACCCAGCTCTGGTAGTCGTCGATGCTCAGGAGCGAGCGTATGCCAGTGAAGCCGCGACTGGCCAGCTCGGCGGCAACGATCCCGGTGAGGGCCCCCCACCCGATGCCGTGCTTGACCATACCCGGATGATCAATGTCGCGCATCATAGGCAAGTTAGGGGCATGGTACTCGGCGATGCCCAGTGCGTGCTTGATCTGATCGGCACTCAATTCCATGAGATGAGCTGCTGTCGCTGCGTTGGCTACGGACCCCCAGGACCCGCAAGCCTGGTACACCGCGTGAGAGTCGTGCCAACAACGGCCGATGCGGTGCGCTATCTCATAGCCAACAACCATAGCCGTCAGGAACTCCTTCCCGCTCCTACCCAGCTTCTCGGCCAGAGATAGCGCAGTCGGGAACACCTGGGCGCCGGGATGGCCCTTGGTATACTTGCCCCCATCGTCAATGTCGAGCGCGTTAGCTGCGGTTCCATTCGCGAAGGCCACCCCGGCTGCGCTCGCGCGCGTATCCTTCATCAGGATAGTGGCGTCATCTCCTGGGAAGACGGCAGCGGCGTACTGGGAGGCTATCTCAGATGCTCGGGTTAGCGTGCCAGACAGAGTAGCTCCCAAAGCGTCGATCAGACACAGTCTCACCTGGTGACGAACGCCGTCGGGAAGCGTATCCCAAGTTGTATCCTGTATGAACCGCACGACATCGTCAATCGAACTCAAGCCTCCTCCATCCCCACCTCCAGACCACGTTAACCAGATTGGGTCAAGACTAGTTGACCAAGCGCGCCAAGATCCTAGGGTTTTCTTTGACCTGCTCGTCGCTGTAGACCGTGATGCCGTTCCGCTCGAGCAAGGCAGCCAGGACACCTTTCCCAGGTTTCAGGGTCAGGGTGAAAGTTCCGTCATAGATCCTCTGACTGCCGCACGAAGGGCTGTAAGCTTTCAGGATAGCTATCTTTGTGCCGTGCGTCTGTGCCAGTGCCAACCCTTGCTTTGCACCGCGCAGGTACTCGCTCGTCACATCTTTTTCCTCTTTCGTCACAACCTTCGCTCGACCATCGAGTACATCGTGACCATCGACGTCGGTGGCTTGGCGAAAGAGTACCCGCTCACCGTCAAATGCCTGAATCGAGGCATCGCCTCTCGGGATCGAGAGCCCGCCGGCGACCTCGGCACAATAGGGGAGCAAACGCCCTGCTGCTGCTAGCTCAATGAGGGCTTCCGTGACATACTGTCCGCCATCCCATCGGGTGGGGACGCCGATGATGCAAGGGCTGACCAAGCAAAGACCTTCTTGTGACATGGGTGTCTATCTCTTCGAGTGGTAATTGTCATTCCGTTCATGCTGCCGGAGGTCGCGGCGGACCTTTCGTTCGCTGCTGGCCCGCGGCAGATGCAAGCCTGTCTTGCGTCATTGATTGCTTCTGGTACTGGAATAACCTCGAGCGCACCTGCTCTGATGCGTGAACGCCTTGGCGGTCGGACTCTTGTGACCGCTCGTGTCATGATGTGGTGTTTACCACGGGGTCCATCTTTCGCAACTCTCTCATGGGTATGTGGCAATAGATCACGTGGTCGGCGCCGTCCTGGCGCGCTGGCGGTTTCTGATCTTCGCAGATCGCGCCCAGCTTCCTGGGACAGCGCGTATGGAACCGACAACCGTTGGGCGGTTCCAAGGCGCTAGGCACGCTGCCAGATAGCCGGATATGCTTCTGCTCGGCGTGTGGGTTTGGGATAGGTACCGCCGAGAGCAGTGCCTCCGTGTATGGATGATAAGGAGGACTGTAGATCTTCTCAGCCAATCCGATTTCCGCTATCCTGCCCAAATACATGACTCCGATACAGTCCGAGAGAAAGCGAACCACGCTGAGGTCGTGGGCGATGAACAGGAGGGTGGTGCTGGATTCCTCCTGTGCTTTGAGAAGCAGGTTAAGCACCGCCGCCTGCACTGAGACATCAAGCGACGAGACAGGCTCATCGCACACTACAAGGTCTGGGCGGGCCGCCAGCACGCGGGCGATTGCCACGCGTTGCTTCTCTCCGCCACTGAGCTGGCGAGGCAGCCGATCAGCGTATCGTTGATCCAGTCTTACAGCGTCGAGAAGCCGGTGTACTTCCTGCTGGATGTCACTGCGCGGGACGTCGCCAAAGCAGACAAAGGGGCGACCAATCTGGAATCCGACCTTGAAGGATGGATTCAAGGTGGAGTCAGGGTTCTGGAACACCATCTGCACAGCTCGGATCAGCTCAAGATCCCGCTGTCTCACCGGAACGGAAATGTCGAAGCCCAAGAAATCGATACTACCATCGGTCAGAGGCTCCAAGCCCACGATGGTCTTCGCCAAGGTACTCTTGCCGCACCCTGATTCCCCGACAATGCCCAAGGTGCTGCCCTTTGGCAACTCAAAGCTGATGTCGTCCACGGCCTTCACGTGCTCCTTGTCCCCGAGGCCAAAGAGGCTCGCCAGCGAGTTTGATGACTGTTCGTAGTAGGTCTTCACGTGGTCCGCTTCCAGAAGGATGCTATCAGAGGAGCCAGTGACGACCTCCGGTGTGCTCAGCACGCGTTCCTGGGCATCTTCCGCGGCTGCCGAACCGAGTGAGTCAGTGAAGGGACAGCGGACCTTACGCCTGACGGAGATGTCTATTAGAGGCGGATGGTCAATGGCACACGCCTCACGGGCGAAGGGGCAGCGTGGCTCGAATAGGCAGCCAGGAGGGAGATCGTCGGGATTCGGCACCTGACCTCTTATCGGTTGCAGGCAATCCTTCTGCTTGCTCATGCCTAGCTGGGGCACACAGCGGATCAGCGCCTGGGTGTACGGGTGTGCTGGTTGGAGGAAGATATCCTCCACCGGGCCAGCCTCAACCACCTCGCCCGCGTACATAACGCTCACTCTGTCTGCAATCCGAGCGATGACGCCCATATTATGACTGATATAGAGGATGGCCGTGTCGAACTCGTGTCTCAGATCATCCACAAGATCCAGCACGGCTGCTTCCACGGTCACATCCAAGGCTGTGGTCGGCTCGTCCATGATTAGCAGCGCGGGGTTGTTGAGCAAAGCCATGGCGATCAAGACCCGCTGTTGCTGGCCGCCGGAGAGCTGATGGGGATAACGGGTCATCACAACGCCGGGATCTGGCATGTAGACTCGTTCCAGCATCTCCTTGCTTCTTGTGTCGGCCTCCCGTTCCGAGATGTCTTGGTGGACAAGCAACGCCTCGCGCAGAAGCTCGCCTATCCGCATGGATGGATTCAACGCCTGAGCCGGGTCTTGGTAGACCATAGAGATCTGATTGCCGCACAACCTCCGGAGCTGTCTCTTGGATTGCTTCTGCAGGTTCTGTCCAAGGAACTTGATGCGACCATCGACAATCCGACCGTTACGTCCGAGAAAACCCACGATCCCATAGGCCACCGAGCTCTTGCCGCAGCCAGATTCCCCGACCAGCCCGAGGGTCTCCCGGCGATGGATCTGGAAGGAGACATCGCGCACCGCCTCCACATCCCCGGTGCGAGTCTCATAAGAAATAGCCAGACTATCGATTTCAAGAACCGGCTGATCGTGCGAAGCAGTCGCTTGGTCTGTCCGCTTGTTCTCGTTGTCCACCAAGACCGAATTCATATTATCCCTCTTCCCGTGCTGCTACCCTCCCCCAGCGTCGCTAGGGTGCTACTGGTAGCGCATAGTCTCTTCCCGCAAACCGTCGGCGAATAAGTTCAGTCCCACCACCAGCGATGAGATGGCTAGGGCGGGCCAGAGCGCGGCCCACGGGGTGGTGAAGATGTACGTGTGACCACGCTCCACCATATTGCCCCATTCTGGAGTCGGAGGGGGCAGGCCGAGCCCCAGGAAGCCCATGGTCCCGATAGAGAATATGGCATAACCCACGCGCAACATCGCGTCGACGATGATGGGTCCTCTGGCGTTCGGCAGAATCTCCACGAACATGATGTAGAGCGGATGCTCCCCGCGTAGCGCCGCCGCCGCGACGTAGTCCCGGGTGCGAATGTCAAGGGTCATGCTGCGGACCAGGCGTGCGATACCCGGGACCCCAGCAACCATGATCGCAACCACGATGTTGACGGCTGACGGGCCCAGAGCAGCGATGACCACCAGGTAAAGCAGAATGCGCGGGAAGGCCATCATCGCGTCCAGGACACGCATCACAATCTCGTCCACTAGCCCCCCAAAATAGCCAGCCACGAGACCCAGCGTCGTTCCAATGATAACTGCCAGAAGCACGCTGAGTGGAGCGAGGGTTAAGGTGACCCTAGCTCCGAAAGCGATGCGAGCCCATAGGTCGCGTCCCATATCGTCGGTGCCCAACAGGTGTTTGGCCGACGGCCCACTGTTGACAGCTTTGTAATCCTGCTCGAGGGGCCCATACCTGGTGATGAGCGGGGCAAACAGGGCCACCGACACCCAGAACAACACGATGGTTAACCCAATCACCGCCGTCTTAGACGCCAAGATTGGAATGACCGCCGATTTCAGCCGTTTCACAACGGGCAGGGCTGTGAGTTCATTCATCGACTGCTCAATGGCTGTCATAGATCAGCATCCTTTCCTGGCAGGCTCACGCTAGCCAATAGAAAGCCAACAAATCAGTTTCAGACACCCTAGTCGTACCGAATACGGGGGTTCAGCAGCGTGTAGATGATATCGGCGATCATCTGAGTTCCGACAGCCAAAACCACCATCACCATCGCTCCGGCCTCGATGGCATTCACGTCCTTGTAGAGCGCCGAGTCAAGTAAGTAGGTTCCCAATCCAGGGAAACCGAAGAGGGCCTCGACCACCACAATGCCCCCCATCAGCCAGTTAACGTGGAGCATGATCACGGTGATGGGAGCCATTAGCGCGTTTCGAAGTGCGTGCTTGAAAACCACGGTTCGGTAAGGAAGTCCTTTGAGGATGGCACTCCGAATATACGCGGTCTCCATGACCTCCACCATGCTGGCACGCGTGATCCGTAGAACATACCCGAGCTCAATAAGCGTCAGGGTTAGAACGGGCAGCACGAGCATCTTCGGTTGGGAGAATATCTCGTCGGAGCTCGAAAAGAGGGTCACCCCGGGCAACAGCTTGAGCCAGAAGGCTAGAACGAGGATCAGGAACACTCCTGTCGCGAAGTTGGGGCTGGCGGTGGTTACAAGGCCTCCGAGGGATAGGACGCGGTCTACCCATGTCCCCTCATTGATTCCTGCCAGGATACCGAGGACTAGCGCCAGGGGCATGACGACCACGAAGGCTAGAGCCGCCAGGACGGCCGAATTCCTCAGCCGACGCACCAGGTGCTCCCCCACCGGTCTGTTAGTCCTGAGGGAAAGCCCGGGATCTCCACGCAAGAGCCCGCGCTGGAGCGGAATATACTTGATACCGCCGCCAGACTCGATCTGTGCTCGCCCAGCCGAACTTGGCCCGATGTCCTCCTGTTCCACATTCTTCTGCCACTTCACAGCATGATTAGCCGTGTCAACGCCCCAGAACACGTCGTTTCCCTCATCGTCCGTGGTCCACACGTCGCCGGCGGAACGTTCCGTGACCGAACCATCGTGTTCTCGTTCGTAGACGATGAGCTCGCCATCCTCCATAGACCACTGCTTAAGCGTGCCGTCGCCCGTCAAGACCCACCATTCCCTCAATCCGGTATCAACGTCCTTGATCCGTCGCAAGGGTTGACCTACTCGTCGGCGAGCTCGCCAGTCCGTCCCTATCAACCAATCCAGATAGCGTAGGCAGAGCGGCCGGTCCAGTCCCAGCTGACGGCGGAATAGCTCGACCTGTTCTGGCTCGGCGAAGCGCCCAAGAATGTGCCGTGCGACGTCACCCGGTACCCCCTCCGTAAGAAGGAAGACGACCACTGAGACGATGAACATCGTCAGGACCATGAACAGCAATCGTCGCACGATAAACTTAGCCATAATTCCTCGCCCGAGCTACGAGGCAGGACGGGGCATTCCCCCGCCCTGTCTTCAGTCATTGCCAATTCTTCCGCAAGGTGCGCGCGTGGTTATGCCGCATCAGGATCGTACCACACCTCGTTCCACAGGTCGAACTGCGAAGGGTGCATATAGATCCCGTGGAACCCCTTGCGGTACACGGCCCACATATTCATCCAGAAAGCGTTGCCGATTGAGCCCCGATCTTGCTGAATCTGCTCTAGCTGGCACATGATTTCTCGACGCTTCTCCAGGTCCAGGGTCCCCTGAGCCTTGTTCAAGAGATCCAAGAACTCCTCGTCGCACCAGTGGGTCTCGTTCCACGCGGCTGGTGTTCCCTCTTCGTCGCAGCTGTAGGCAAGCGGTAGGACCATCACGGCCAGAGCGCGGTGCCCCCAGGGGGTCAGCCCCACATCGATCTCCGTCCAAACCTCGTAGTACTGGCTGTCCGGCATCGGGGTGAGGGTGATGTTGAAACCCGCTGGTTCTGCATCCTGCTTCAGGGCCTCGGCATAGGACTTGATGTAGTCGCGACCTGTGGGGAAGTGCAGTTCAACGTCCATACCGTCTGGGTAGCCTACCTCAGCCAGCAGTTCCTTGGCTCTTTCAGGATCGTACGGCGGCGTTTCGATCTCGCAGTACTCAGGATGTGCTGGTGCCACATGGGTATCCTGGCCGAGATCACCCTCTCCGAAGTAGGCCAGCTCCAAGATCTTCTCACGGTTCTGACACAGCTTCAAAGCCTTTCGCAAGCGATTGTCGCTCCAAGGTTCTCGGTCTGCACGGATCCTGAGGAGCACCGTTCGGGCTGTTGATACGGCGTCGATTTCGGCTTCGGGATCGTCCCTGACCGCTTGCCAGGAGGCAGGGGAGACATCGTAGAAGGTATCGACCTCACCGCTCTTGAAAGCAGCCACCGCGGCCGTCTGTTCCTCGCCAACGTCGAGATAGATGATCTCGTCCAGGTAGGGCAGCGGCTCACCGTCCTCGCCCATCTGCCAGTAGTCGTCCCGGGCCTTAAGTACCGCACGTTCGTCTACGGTATACTCCTCCATCGTATACGGCCCAGTACCTACTGGGGCATTGGTAATGTCTCCGTCGAAGACACGATGGTTCATGATCATCGCCGGGTAGGCGAACATGTGCTCTGGGACAGCTACCTGCGGGGAATCCAGGTGGAGAACCACGGTGTACTCGTCCTTCTTCTCGATGCCATCCGCGGTTAGATAGGACATCAACCCCGCCATCGACGAGCCCACCTTCGGGTCCAGCCACTCTTTCATACTGAAGACGACATCGTCTGCCACAAAATCGTCCCCGTTGTTCCAGGTCACGTTTTGCCGCAGATGGAGTGTCCAGGTTGTCAGATCGTCGCTAGCCTCCCAGCTCTCAAGGAGATAGGGGCGAGTGATGTTGTTGCGATCCGTCATCGTCAGATACTCGAGCACGTGCCGCCACTGATTCGCGATGTGCGTCCGTGCAACCCGTGATGGATGGTCGATGCGATCCACCGGGCAACCACAGCGCAGAGTTCCTCCACGATTGGGCTGATCCGGCGCGCTTGGTGTAACCGTGGGCTCATTCGGCGGCTCAGTTGGATTGGTTTCCGACTCTGAGATGGCCGTTGGCTCACCCCCACAACCAGTCAGGAAGGTGGTGATCGAGCCCATTGACGCCCCCAGCAGAGCTGCGTAGCGCATGAACTCTCGGCGACTGATTCCGCCCTCAAGATAGGCCTTCTTGGGGTCAGACATGTACGGATGTTCTTGAGTAGGGTTAGTCATGGTTCGGCGACCTCCTTAGGTGCTTGAACTTGGGTCTTGGGCGACCTGCCTCCGTGAGACTGCTTATACAGCGTCGTTGATGATGACTTGACAGCCATCTTGACTTGGGGTATCATTAGAAACTGTTGATATTCTGATTATCAAGTAAACAGATTATAGCACGCCTCACAGAGCGTGTCAAGGAGGGAGGAAGGGTTTTATCATTCTCAAAACCGTATGCCCCTTAGTTTTTCTATAACATCTGTTAGGGTGTAGTAGATGTGATTGTGCGTTGGTAATAAAACCTCTGGAGGTCGTCGGAGGGGATTCCGGCCCGACCGAACCAAGTCCTCGCAAAACCTAATTACAGGACTTGGCTGAACATAAAGCCCTGAGGAGGGAGGCGACAATGAATCAGCTGGTGAACCCGATACAGCGTGACACCTTGACCAACAGCGTCATGCACCAGATCGAACAGATGATCCTGAACGGCAGGATAGGTCCCGGTGAGTGGCTTCCGCCCCAAACTGAGTTAGCTGAAGGATTTGGCGTGGGGCTCTCAACAGTGCGGGAGGCGACCCGCGGCCTGGCATTGATGGGAATTCTAGACCCTCAGGCTGGCCGGGGCACACGTGTCAGCGCTGACGCCTACGTCTCCTTGCGAATGACAAGTCTAGTGCGGGACAGGCTTAACGATCTGGAGGCCAAGAAGATCCACGAGACTCGGTGCATCATTGAGGTGGGAATCACGGAGCTGGCGGCAAAGCGGGCGACAGAGGAGGACATCAATGAGATAGAGCGTTCTCTCGCTCACATGGAAGAGGTGAAGGATGACGATACCGCTTTCGTCAAGGCCGACCTCAAGTTTCACTCGGCGGTTGCCAACGCTAGCAAGAACGACCTGATTGAGGAGATCTACCAGATCTTGTTAGAAATGCTCTCTGAGGTCATGGACCAGATCGTCAGGATCCCTGGCTTGAAAGATCGAGGCATCCAGATGCAGAGGAGAATCCTAGATGCAATCCGTGCTCGCGACTGCGAGGCTGCACGCGAGCTTGCCGAGAAGAACATCGTCGAATGGGACGCGATTCTACGTGCCCCTAACCGCGGTGGCTCTCAAGGCTGACGGGGATGGCTGGCCGTCGTCCTAGCTGGCACCCTGGTATTGGTCGTGGGTTGCCCCTCGTTCACTAGTCTGCCTAATGACGCCCGAGCGATGATCAATCATGGGAGTTGTCACGAGGCGGTATGGGTGCGCGTCCCGGCAACCTCAGAGCCATCGATTTGGCGGCTCTCTTTCTCGCGCCGTTACCCGCTGCCCTCAGGTGTGTCGCAGTGAGACATAGTCTTAAGGCATACGCCGATCGCCCAAAGAGCTGTGCAGGCCGCGCAGATCACGTCGTGGAATTCTGACCGCCGTAGACAAGGAAAAGGGGAGGTGTCAACAGCGACGACTGTTCGACTGGCTACCCTCTCAACGATTCAGCTAGTCCAGGGCAAGACCTTTGTCGACCCCGGACACATGATGTAGTTAAACTTGGAGGTTAGACGTAATGAAGGAAGTGTCTGCAGCAACACATCGTCCGCGCCTGAATGGGCTCTCAGACGAACAGGTCAAGGCTATCCATCAGGCGACATTGCGTATTCTATCTGAAGTGGGCATCGTTATGAAGTCCAAACGGGGGCGGGATCTGCTCCTAGAGGGGGGCGCCGTCGAATCCGGTGGTCGCATCAAGATCCCTCCGCACGTCCTCTATGATGCCCTTAGCTCAGCACCAGAGCGGTTCTCTCTGTATGGCAGGAGCGGAGAACTAGCGATGCCGATGGAACTAGGCCGGGTCTTCTACGGACCTGGGTCTGATACGCCGAATACGCTGGACTTGGAAACCGGTGAGCGGCGCCGGGCCACCAAATCTGATGTCCGGGACTTTGGTCGCCTGGCAGACGCGTTGGACAACATCGACTACGCGATGACCATGGGGGTTCCGCGAGATGTCACGATCGGCGATGAGTTCGTGCACGGATTCATCGAGATGCTCAGGGGCTGCACCAAACCCCTAGTCTACACCGCTGGGAACATGGCGGACATAGAGGACATCCACCGCATAGCCACCGCGGTTGCTGGGGGCGAACAAGCCTTTCGGCAGCGCCCCTTCCTGCTGCACTATGCCGAGCCGATTTCCCCCCTCCTGTTCCCCGCAGAGGCTGTGGATCAAGTCATCTTCTGTGCGCAGCAAGGGATACCGCTATGCTTCCCCCCATCACCCAACACGGGAGGGGGCGGACCCATAACGATGGCTGGGGCACTGGCCCTGGGTAGTGCAGAATGCCTGGTTGGCTTGATTCTTACCCAGCTGGTTCAGAAGGGAGCCCCCTTCCTGTATGGTATGAACCTAGCGGTGATGGACATGAAGACGATGGTCATTGCCTATGGATCCCCTGAGTGGAGCCTGGGGATGGCCGCCGACGTCGACTTAGCAGAGTTCTACAATCTTCCCGTATGGGGTGTCGGGGGATCGACAGATGCCAAGATTATCGATGCCCAGGCGGGACTTGAGGCCTGTATGTCGATCTACAGTGCGCTTCAGTGTCGTTGCACCTTGGTGCACGATGTCGGGTACATCGAATCGGGCCTCACGTCATCGATGGAGATGCTGGTGATGGGCGACGAGATCATCCGCATGGCCCGCTTCGTCATAGATGGTATAGAGGTCTCCAAGGATACTTTGGCCCTCGATGCCATTGCCCGCGTGAACCCGGGAAGTGGCTTCTTGGCCGACGATCACACGTTTGACCACTGGCGCACGGCTCAATGGACGCCCTCTCTGTTGGACAGGCGGCAGTATGAGGACTGGGAGGCCGACGGTTCCAGAGACCTCTACGCACGGCTCAATGATAGAGCCCGGGAGATCCTTTCCGAGCACCAGGTGCCTCCTCTGTCGGATGAAGTGGAGGAGATCATAGCCGATGTCCTGGCCCAACGCCAGGCCACGGCCGAGGCGGACTCGTAATGCGACTCCAACCGACAAGTGGAGCAAACGCTGATAAGGGGAGGCTTCATGGGGGCGGTTCTGCGCCCCTCAGGTTGGTTACGAGGGAGGTCCTCAGATGATGAAGATTCTTCTTGGCAACGAGGCCATCGCCAGGGGCGCCTACGAATACGGCGTGCAGGTCGCCACTGGCTACCCGGGGACGCCGAGCTCCGAGATCCTGGAGCACGTGGCCCGGTACGATGAGATCTACTCGGAATGGTCGACCAACGAGAAGGTCGCCATGGACGCCGCCATCGGGGCCGCGTACGCGGGGAAGCGCTCGATGGTGGCGATGAAGTCAGTGGGCATGAACGTGGCCGCCGACTCCTTCTTCTACGCCGTTTACACGGGGGTGCGGGCCGGCCTGGTCATCGTCGTGGCGGACGACCCCGGCATGTTCAGCTCCCAGAATGAGCAGGACAACCGGCAGTACGCCCGCTTCGCCAAGATGCCGGTGCTGGAGCCCACCGACAGTCAGGAGGCCAAGGACTTCATAGGCGAGGCCCTGGAGCTCTCCGAGACGTGGGACACGCCGGTGATGGTGCGCACGGTCATGCGCATCTCTCACTCGGCGTCGCCGGTAACGACGCAGGACCGCCAGGCGGAGGATGGGGCTCCCACGCCCCCCTTCCAGCGTGACCCGCACCGGCTCGTCTGCACCTGCGTTTGGGCCAAGCACCAGCACCCGGTGATCGAGGAACGGCTGAAGCGGATGTCCACCTTCGCCAATGAGTATGCCCTCAACCGCCTGACATGGGGCGATCGGTCCCTGGGTGTGGTGGCTGGTGGGGCCGCGTACAGCTACGCGCGAGAGGTCTTCCCCGATGCGTCCTTCCTCAAGCTCGGCATGAGCTACCCGCTGCCCTTTGACCTGATTCGGGAGCTGGCGGACGGCGTGGAGGAACTCCTGGTGGTTGAGGAGCTGGACCCCTTCCTCGAGGAGCAGATCAAGGCCCGGGGGATTGCCTGCCGCGGCAAGGATATCTTTCCCGCCTACGGGGAGCTGACGCCGGCCGTGATCGAGAAACACGCGGCTGAGGCTGGCCTGCTACCGACGGGGCACGTCAAGGGGGCACGGGACCTGCCGCTGCCCGAGCTGCCGGGACGCTCGCCCATCTTCTGCCCCGGCTGCCCTCACCGCAGCACCTTCTACGTCCTGGGCAACAAGATGGAGGAGACCATCGTCACCGGGGGCATCGGCTGCTACAACCTGGGCGCCCTGCCCCCGTTCGACGCCACGGACACCATGGGCGCTATGGGCGCCAGCATCGGCGTGGCCCACGGGCTCGATATCGCCGATATCCCCGATCCCTTTGTGGCGGTGATCGGTGACTCGAGCTTCTTCCACGCGGGCATCCCGCCGCTGCTGAACATCGTCCACAACGGCGGCAACAGCACCGTGGTCATCCTCGACAACCGAACGACGGCCATGACGGGCCACCAGGACCACCCGGGGGTGGCAGAGACCCTGCGTGGGGAGCCTACGGACAAGGTCGAGATCGAGGACCTGGTGCGGGCCTGCGGCGTGAAGGACGTCCATCGGGTGGACGCCTTCGACATCGATGCCGTCGAGAGAACGTATGAAGAGGCGCTGGCCTTCGACGGCCCCTCGGTCGTGATCGTTGAGGGACCCTGCTACTTTGTGGGGCCCGGCGACCAGGGAGTCTACGAGGTGGACACAGACACGTGCATCGCATGCGGCACCTGCTTCGAGCTGGGCTGCCCGGCCATCAAACACGCCAAGGCACTCAACGAGAAGACGGGCAGGGCCAAGGCGGAGATCGACCCGGTGCTTTGCGTGGGCTGCGATATGTGTGCCCAGGTCTGCCCGGTGGAGGCGATTCATCCCGCGGAGACAGCGGAGTAGAGGGAGAGAGCTGTGGAAACCATCAACTTTATGATAACGGGTGTCGGGGGTCAGGGCACCATCCTTTCGAGCGACATCCTGGCCGCCGTCGGGGTGAGCGCCGGGTACGGTGTGAAGAAATCCGACATTTTGGGATTGGCCGTCCGCGGAGGCTCCGTACTGGGGCACATCCGCTGGGGCGACGCGGTCCACTCACCCGTGGTGCCCGAGGGTCGGGTCGACTATCTGATCGCGTTCGAGGTGCTGGAGGGTATGAGACGCTTGGTTCAGGTGCACGAGGGAGGCACCGTGCTCCTGAACCAGCAGGAGATTCACCCGGCCAGCGTGAGCAGCGGAGATGCCGTGTATCCGGACGACGCTGCGGTCCAGACGGCGCTGCGGGCCACGACGGACAACGTCTACCGGGTGCCCGGCCTGCCGATGGCCCAGGATCTGGGCAACCCCAAGGTCCTGAACGTCGTCCTGCTAGGCGCGCTCTCGGGGCTACTGCCCATTGAGCCGGAGATCTGGGAGCGTGTGCTTCGGGAGCGGGTGCCTCCCCGGTTCGAAGAGCTGAACCTGGCAGCCTTCCAACGAGGCCGGAGCTGGATGGCGGAGCAGACCATATGACGCTGAGAGTCTTCGTCATCAACCCGAACGCGTCCCGGGCTGTCACCGACCATATCCACCGCGCGCTGGAGGAGGTCAAGCGGCCGGACACCGAGCTCACGGTGGTCAATCCTCCCCACGGTCCTGCTTCCATCGAGTCGCAGTACGATCGTGAGTTGGTGAAACCCCACGTGCTGGACTTGGTGCGCGAGGCCAACGATGACGGGCATGACGCCATCATCATCGCATGCTTTTCGGACCCGGGGCTCGACGCGGCGCGAGAGATCTCCAGAATTCCGGTGCTTGGGATCGAGGAATCGACGCTCCATCTTGCCGCGATGCTGGGACACCGGTTCTCACCCGTGACGGCTTTCACCCAGCATATTCCCACCCGCGACCTGCACGCCCGGATGCGCGGTTTCGCGCACGCTTATGCGTCAACCCTGGTAACCGGCATGTCGGTGCTGGACATGGAGGCGCATCCAACCCAAACGAAGCAACGCATCCTCGCCGCGGCCCGTCAGGCCCTCACCGAGGACGGCACCGAGGTGATCGTGCTGGGCTGCGCTGGCTTGTCCGGCTATGCCAGGGACATTGAAAGGGAGCTCGGAGTGGTGGTCCTCGACCCCACCGCGGTGGCGCTGAAGGTGGCTGAGGCCCTGGCTGACCTGGGCCTGCGGCACAGCAAGATCGCTCGGTTCGCCACGCCGCGCGAAAAAGAGATCAAGTAAAGTTGATTTTCAGCATAGCAAAACTGGTATGTCGCGGTAAGCACCTTACCAATCCAAAATTGGGGCGCAGAGTCACCCACCAGAGACAAATCTTAGCAATATGAATTGTAAAG
>DAOTTS010000042.1:0-3919 GCA_034437735.1 Anaerolineae bacterium | reverse complement strand
AGCCAGTGCTTGGGGCACTGCTCCACGCCCAGATGGCGAAACCCGCCGGTGCGGGTATGGTGCAGTGCCCCAAGCACTGGCTTATGCGATACCACGCCGATTACAGTGACGAGGACCTTGGCGCGATGGCATCCGACGAGGGCTACGAGGACTGGACTGAGCTCTTCCTCTACTATGCGGGTGCCACCTGGACCGAGAACGAGCGCCCGACGCTGCACGGGTGGATGATGAGCAGTGCCTATGGTGAGGAGACCTCCATCGTCAAGGCGATCCGGAACCCCTATTACTGGAAGACGGATCCCAACGGTAGGCAGTTGCCTTACATCGACGAGGTCGTTTACGACATCGCGCAGGACGCAGAGGTCATTGTGTTGAAGGCGATGAACGGGGAGATCGACACCCAGGCCCGCCACATTGCCTCGCCTGCGAACAAGGCCTCGTTTGCTGAAAACCGCGAGAGCGGCGACTATCACTTCACCACACAGAAGACCACCGGCTCTAACCGCGTGACCATCAACATCAACCTCACGCACCAGGATCCCGTGAAGCGCGAGGTCTTCTCCAACAAGAACTTCCGTGCCGGGCTCTCCCACGCCATCAACCGCCAGGAGATCATCGACGTCGTCTGGCTGGGCACGGGTCAACCCCATCAGAACGCGCCGCTGCCCGGGACCAAGTTCTACAACGAGCAGCTTGCGACCCAGTTCCTGGAGTACGACGGCGACAAGGCCAATGAGTATCTCGATGAGGCCGGCTTGACCGAACGGGATGGCGATGGCTTCCGGCTGATGCCGAATGGGGAGCGCTGCACGATTATCATCGAGTCCATCACCACCCAGACGGAGCAGCAGGACGCGCTGGAGCTGATCCAGAACTACTGGGCTGAGGTAGGTGTGGATATGCAGATCAAGGTCGAGGAGCGCACCATCTTCTACGACCGCCACACGGCCAACGTCCACGACGCCTCGATCTGGGGCTCCCCGGGTGGTCGCGGCTTCGACGTCATCATCACCCCCAAGCAGTTTGTTCCCTACCACACGGGTGGCAGCCGCTTTGCCGAGCCCTGGGCGTTTTGGTACAACAATCCTAATGCTGAGATCGCGGAGGAACCGCCGGAGGAGGTCAAGCGCCAGTTCGAACTCTACCGCCAGGTGCTCACCGTAGCCTCGGACGAGGAGCGTGAGGAGCTTATGCGGGAAGTGCTCCAGATCGCCGCGGATCAGTTCTACTCGATGGGTCTTTCTACCCCCATCGACGGCTATCGCATCGTGAGCAACAAAATGCACAACGTGCCCGACATGATCGGGTCCTGGAACTATCCGAACCCCGGTCCGTCGAATCCCGAACAGTACTGGCTGGAGGAGGACGCATAGGTTGGGGCAATCGTTAGCAGAGAAACTTCTGACCGGCAGAGGATCGTCGGTCAGAAGTTTCCTATGATCGTTAAGAGATTCGTGAAATGACGAAATCTACGTCCATAGTGCGTCGCTTGTACCGTGAAGTCAAGGGGATGGATATGCATCGAGTGACGCCGGATTTGCAGATTGGGCTCAGAGCGCGATTGCCGTTGGGAGATGCCAGCGTTCAATCTGCGTATGTGGATAGTGAGGAGGATGGTTATGCTTAAATATATCGTGCGGCGCCTGTTTATGATGATTCCCACGCTTCTCGGGATCTCGCTTCTCTCTTTTTTGATCATCTCGCTCCCCCCGGGTTCCTACCTTGAGGCTTATATTGCTCAGGTTCAGGCGACCGGTGAGGACGTAACCCAGGAGGAGATCGATCAGTTACAGGCCCGGTTTGGGCTTGACAAGCCGGTGCCGATTCAGTATTTCGTGTGGATGAAGAACATTATCCTCAAGGGGGATTTTGGCATCTCGTTTGACTGGGGACGTCCCGTGGCGGACCTTATCTGGGATCGCCTTGGGCTCACGGTGGCGCTCTCCTTTAGTACGATGATCTTGACGTGGAGTCTTGCGTTTCCGATCGCTGTCTTCTCCGCGGTCAAGCAATATTCGATCGGGGACTATATCTTCACGTTCTTGGGATTCATCGGCCTTGCGACCCCCAATTTTCTTTTGGCCTTGATTTTGATGTACCTCTCCTTCAAGTACCTGGATACGGATGTGGGTGGGCTCTTCTCGACCGAGTACATCGGTGAGGCTTGGACCTGGGACAAAGTTATCGACTTTTTGAAGCATGTCTGGGTGCCGGCGGTCATCCTGGGGATCGGAGGCACGGCGGGCCTGATTCGGACGGTCCGAGCCAATCTGCTTGATGAACTGCACAAACCCTACGTCCGCACGGCCCGCTCCAAGGGGCTCCCTGAAGCGCGGCTTCTGGTGAAATATCCGCTCCGTCTCGCGCTGAATCCCTTCTTCAGCACGGTCGGTTGGTCGCTGCGAGGATTGGTCTCCGGCGCGACCATCGTGTCGGTGGTCCTCAGCTTGCCGACGACGGGGCCCCTGCTGCTGCGGGCGCTCAAGGCCCAGGACATGTACTTGGCCGGATCGTTCATCATGCTGTTAAGTTCGATGACGGTGATCGGCACCCTGGTATCGGATATTATTCTGGCCGCGGTTGACCCGCGCATACGCTTGGGAGGAACGGAAGCATGACACAGGAATCCGCTCAGCTTTGGCAGCAACAGGATTTAGCGGACGAGGCTCTGATTGAGGAGATGGGAAAGCCTCTGGAGGCGTCGGTGGAGGGCGAGGATTTCTTCATCGCCTCTCAATGGCAGTTGATGTGGTGGCGTTTCCGCCGGCATAAGCTAGCGTTGATCAGCATGATCGTGGCCGTTGCGATCTACGGCATAGCGATCTTCGCGGGGTTCTTTGCACCCTTCGATCCTCGGGCCTACAGTGCGAAGTATGCCTTCGCGCCCCCCCAGCCGATTCGTTTCTACGACCGGACGGAGAACGGCGGGATCAAGTTGGGATTGTATATCTATGACTACAAGGTGGAGCAGGACATGGAGACCTTCAAGCGGACCTTCGTCTATGACTTGGATCGGAAAATCCCGGTCAGGTTCTTCGCTAAGGGAACGCCGTATAAGCTGGTCGGTCTCATTCCGGCCCGCGTCCGTCTCCTGGCCCCGGTCGAGGAAAACGCCCCGATGTTCCTGTTGGGTGCGGATCGTCTGGGTCGAGATATGCTGAGTCGTATTATCTATGGGGCTCAGATATCATTGAGCATCGGGTTGGTTGGTGTCTTCCTCAGTTTTTTCCTTGGGATCATCATCGGTGGGTTCGCCGGATATCTGGGTGGGCTGCTCGATGAGGTGGTCCAACGTCTGACGGAGTTCCTGCGGTCCATTCCAAGTATTCCGCTGTGGATGGGCCTTTCGGCTGCCGTGCCGCCGACTTGGGATCCGTTGACCGTCTACTTTGCTATCACGGTGATTCTCTCGTTGCGCGGGTGGACCGGGATGGCGCGTGTGGTGCGTGGTCGCTTTCTCAGTCTCCGCGAGGAGGACTTCATTCTGGCCGCGCGGTTGGACGGGGCGACCAATTGGCGTATCATCGTGCGGTATATGGTGCCCTCGTTCTTGAGTTATATCATCGCCCGCATCACGATGGCGGTGCCCGGCATGATTTTGGGCGAAACGTCCCTCAGCTTCCTGGGGCTCGGCCTGCGCGCGCCTCTGATCAGTTGGGGCGTCCTGCTGAAGGACGCGCAGAAGGTCCGGGTGCTTGTCTCGTCCCCCTGGTTGCTCTATCCGGGATTGGCCGTCGTCCTCACGGTGTTGGCAATGAACTTTATGGGTGATGGCCTGCGTGACGCGGCTGATCCTTACGCATAAGTTGCGGCAGCCGCATAGTGTGCGGCAGCATCCCCAATCTTACTTGGAGGCATTCAATGGAAAACTCTGACGTCATTCTTGAGGTCAAGGGATTGAAGACCTATTTCCCTCTGG
>DAOTTS010000041.1:0-4896 GCA_034437735.1 Anaerolineae bacterium | reverse complement strand
GCGTGCATCGTTATGAACGGGAAAAAGCAGCGGAAGCGGCTGAAAACGCTGGGCCATCCGCCGAAAAGGACCCCGTTTTTGTTTTTCGTCCCGTGGATGCAATTTTCGCTTACCTTCGACATATTCGCGCAACTTTCGCTTCGTTTTTCGCCCCCAGACCACGTTGGGCGCTTACGTGAACAAATCGTAGTATTTTCAGTGGAGTCATTTTTGTTTACCCGTATGAATGGAGCCATTTTTGACGTAATGCTCAGAACCGCAGCGCGGGCAGGTACGCATAGTTTTCTCCTTTGTTTTTCGGGCTTACTTATGTGTCCCATTATACACTATCACTACTTGTTTAGGACTACCGGAAGAAACGATATCCGACGCGCTGGGCCGCTTGAAGACAATGATCAACGACGCTGAGGCTAAAGTCGACGTGCCTGACACCTGGCATTGGAGTCTAGGATATGCACCCTGGGTCGAAGAAGTATGGATCAACTACCTAAGTAACGGCATCAAATATGGTGGAAATCCGCCGAAGCTAACGCTGGGATCCTCCCGACTGAAAGATGGACGGGTCAAGTTTTGGATTCGTGATAACGGTCCCAGACTCAGAGAGGAAGAGATCGAACGGCTTTTTACACCGTTTACCCGCCTTAGTCAGGTCAACATCAAGGGCCATGGGCTGGGGCTCTCAATTGTCAGACGTATCGTCACCAAAATGAACGGCGAGGTGAGTGTCGAAAGTAAGCTTGGGGAGGGCAGCACCTTCTCCTTCACGCTAGACGGTATTCCCAACGATGAGGAATGACCGCCTCCGAAACACAAAGAGACCGGGAGCGGCCCTTAGGGCGCGCCCCCGGCATCTCAGAAGGAGGAGAGCATTTAGCTCTTATGACCTTAATGTAGCACAGAGTCCTGAACCTAACTTGACGCCTTCCTTACGTCAACCTGCCGATTCAATGGCTCTCCTCCTCAACCAAGTCCGTTGATCTGCTTGGAGGCTGTGACCGTGTTCTTCAAGAGCATCGCAATGGTCATAGGGCCAACCCCACCGGGAACGGGCGTGATCCATCCGGCCACCTCTTTTACAGCGTCGAAGTCTACGTCGCCAACCAGCCTGTATCCCCGTTTTCGAGAGGGATCGTCGACCTGATTGATGCCAACGTCGATCACAACCGCGCCGGGTTTGACCCAGTCCCTCTTCACCATCTCGGCCCATCCCACAGCCGCGACCAGGATATCAGCCCGCCTGGTGACCTCGGGTAAATCCTGTGTCCGGGAGTGGCAGATCGTGATGGTCGCATTCCGCTTGAGCAGGAGCATCGAAACCGGCAGCCCGACGATGTTGCTCCGACCAAGGATCACAGCTTCCTTGCCTTCGATCGACACCCCGGTGCTGTCGATGAGTTCAATGATGCCCTGCGGTGTGCACGGTGCGAACAACGGCGTGCGGCCCTTCATCGCCAACCGACCGATATTGACGGGATGAAATCCGTCTACGTCCTTCTGCAGTTGTATCGTATTCAGCACCGACTCCTCATCGAGATGATCCGGGAGCGGAAGTTGAACCAGGATGCCGTGGACGTCCGGATTCTCATTCAGGGCTTGAACCTTCGCCTCTACCGCTTCCTGGGTCGCATCTTGAGGCATTTCCACGCCGATGGAGTGAATGCCCACCTTCTCACAACGGCGATGCTTCATCCGCACGTACATCTGGGATGCGGGATCCTCTCCCACCAGAACCGTCGCCAGTCCCGGCGTCAGGTCGTGCGCGTCCTTGAGAGCCGCCACCTCCACGGTCAACGCGTCCTGGATGGAATTGGCAATGGCCTTGCCGTCGATAAGGTTACCTGTCGTCTTTTTGTTCATAGAGTTACCTCACCTCATACTCGTGAAACGCAAACGTCGATCTTCCGAAAATCTGGCTAGGAAAGCCCCACAATCTTGCCGTCCTCCAGATCAATGTCCATAAACGAGGGGCTGCTGGGCAAGCCGGGCATCGTGCGAACCTCACCGGCTAACGGATAGAGGAACCCGGCCCCCACACTCGCACGGATATCTCGGATCGGGAAGGTGAAGCCGCGCGGTACGCCCTTCCAGGCCGGATTATGGCTCAATGAGAGGTGCGTCTTTGCCATACAGATAGGCATCTTGTCGTATCCGAGATCGGTATAGAGCTCGATCTTGGAGTCCGCTTCTGGACTGTAGTCCACCCCGTCCGCCCCATAAACCTCGGTGGCCAGCGTCTCAATCTTCTCCTTGATGGGCTGCTCCACGTCATAGAGGAAGTCGAAATCCGAGGGCTCCTCCGTGGCTTTCACCACAGCCTCGGCAAGCTCAGACGCGCCCTCACCCCCTTGGGCCCAGTGCCGGGCGACGACGGCATCGAAAGCACCGGCTTGCATCGCCGCGTCGTGAATGACCTGGTGCTCGGCATCCATGTCGGTCGGGAAAGCATTGATGGCGACCACGACCGGAATCCCAAACTTCTTCGCGATCTTGATATGCGCCTCAAGGTTCGCAACCCCCTCACGTAGGAGATCGAGGTTCTCTTCCGTGTACGCCTTGTCGAGCTTGCGTCCGGGAATGACCCGAGGGCCACCGCCGTGCATCTTCAAGGCCCGCACCGTCGCAACCATCACCACCGCATCCGGAATGAGTCCCGAGACCCGGCACTTGATATCGAAGAATTTCTCCATCCCGATGTCCGCTCCAAAGCCCGACTCCGTGACCAGGAAATCCGCCATCTTCGCACCGATAAGGTCGGCGATCACCGATGAGTTGCCGTGAGCGATGTTGGCAAACGGACCAGCATGCACGAAAGCCGGTTGTTCCTCCAGGGTTTGCAGAAGGTTCGGCATCACCGTATCCTTCATCAGCACCGTCATCGCGCCTGCGACCTTCAAGTCTTCGGTGGTGACGGGATCCGGATTGTGGACCTTACTATTGGTGCCGATCACGATCCGCCCGATACGTTCTCGCATATCCTCAACGCTGGTGGTAAGCGCAAGAATCGCCATCAGCTCGCTGGCAACCGTGATGTCAAACGCGGCCTGTCGTAAGGGTCCATCCGAGATATCCCCCATCCCCACGACAATGTTCCGAAGCGCGCGATCGTTGACGTCCACCACGCGATTCCAGGTTACGGAGTACGGGTTGATGTGGAGTTTGTGCATCCCCTTGCGCTCGAAAAAGGAATCGCTCCATCGGTTCTCATGGTAGATACGGGCGTCGACCGCCGCCGCACAAAGATTGTGGGCCACGCTGATTGCGTGAATATCCCCCGTGAGGTGCAAGTTGAAATCCTGCATCGGCACAATCTGACTGTACCCGCCCCCGGCTGCGCCCCCCTTGATGCCGAACGTCGGTCCCATCGAGGGTTGCCGAATAGCAGCAATGGCCCGATGTCCCAGATATCCCAACGCTTCGGTCAAACCGACCGTGGTCGTTGTCTTCCCTTCACCCAGCGGAGTCGGCGTGATTGCCGTCACGTCGATGTACTTCGCATTGGGACGATCCTTAAGCTTCTCACGAACGTCGAGGTGGACCTTCGCCTTATACTGACCATACAGCATCAGGTCCTCTTCGTTCAGGCCCGATGTCTCAGCGATATCTACAATCGGCTGCAATTCTGCAGCTTGAGCAATCTCAATATCCTCAGGAACCGGCGTCACTTTCTTTACGGCCATATGCTTACCTCCTTGTGAATCACTTGACAAGCATGCAACCTCACAACGTCATCCACGCAATCCTTATACAGACACAGAAAAAAAGAGGCGCATCTCTGCGCCTCTCCGGTCTCACTAGAAAGCCCCCAGTTGACACTGGAGAATCTTGATGCCGAGTTGATCGGCGATATACCCCACCAACATCCGGGGAACGTCGAACTGCTCGGCCAACTGCCACGCCTCGATGCAGGATAGATGGCCCGAAGCATCCCCAGCCGTGCGCAACGCTCCAGATAGCCCATCCGGGACAGGGTGTTCAGCGATATTCGCGTGATCCCACCCCTGTTTGCCGGGATATCCAAACAGCCCGAGCTGGCAGCGGCTCAACCTTACGTCGAGTGCATCCGCAGTCCGCCCGACGACCGAGGGCTCAACATCCAACATCTCGGCAATAAGAAAAGCTTGAGCACAGGGAAGTTTATCATCCACCTGACGAGCGTGAATCGCCTCGACAATATCCGGATTGAGATCTAGGTCTCCGGGGAGTGTTTTATCTTCAAGCGCCATCCATAACCTCCGCAGCGAAAGAATTCTCTACAAATCCATACCCTAGACGGTCATGAAAAGATGAACGGACCTGACGTATGTGTGTGTAACCGTCACAACGATAGGATACACCGAATGACCAGAACTAACAAGTGTGGAATGCGGCACGAATTCAATTGCATTCACA
This sequence comes from Anaerolineae bacterium, assembly GCA_034437735.1. Taxonomy (GTDB): domain Bacteria; phylum Chloroflexota; class Anaerolineae; order B4-G1; family SLSP01; genus PWVB01. The sequence continues at coordinate 507 of DAOTTS010000041.1, read as the reverse complement.
TTGTCATGGCGGTATACTGGGACTATATTGGTGAGAGCATGGAGGTGAAAAGATGTGGAAAGAGTTCAAAGCGTTCATAACACGGGGCAATGTCCTCGATTTAGCCGTGGCTTTGATCATCGGAGGTGCATTTAACAAGATCGTGTCGTCGCTGGTCGATGATATTCTGATGCCCCCCATCGGACTTCTGCTGGGGCGCGTCGATTTCTCCAACCTCTTCATCAATCTCTCAGGCCAGCAGTACGAGAGCCTCGCGCAAGCCCAGGAAGCCGGAGCAGCGACGATTAACTACGGCTTGTTCATCAATACGGTCATTCAGTTCATCATCGTCGCGTTTGCGGTCTTTCTTGTGGTTCACCAGGTCAACCGGATGAAGAAAGCCAAGCCGCCCACGCCCCCGACGACAAAGTCCTGCCCGCATTGCTTCACGACGATCCCGATCAAGGCAACCCGTTGTCCAAACTGCACGTCCCGTCTCGAAAGCGAAGACACTCCATCCGATTGAGC
>DAOTTS010000040.1:0-3535 GCA_034437735.1 Anaerolineae bacterium | reverse complement strand
GATGTCGACTGCAGCGTCTACGCCTATGCCGAGTGTGAGGACGGCATCAGCTACTCGAATCCTCAGTGCGATCCCGCCGACGGGAATTGCTATTATGCTGAGACGGTGCCCTGTGAGTCGGGCTGCGATGCGAGCACCGGCTTCTGCGCCGAGGAAGCCCTGGATCCCTGTGCGGGTGTCGATTGCGGGAGCGAGCCCCGGTGCGTTGACGGCGTCAGTTACCAGAACCCGCACTGTGACGCCGAGGCCGGGGGATGTGTGTTCGACCGGATGGCATGTCCCAACGGATGTGACGATGCGACCGGCCTCTGTGTGCAGGATCTCTGTGCGGACGTCGACTGCAGTGTCTATGCGCCGCTTTGCGAAGATGGGACCAGCTATCAGAAGCCGGCGTGCTTCGACGGGGAATGCTTCTATACGTCCGAGGTCGCATGTGAGGCGGGCTGCGATGCGAACACCGGGCTTTGCCTCACCGGTCCAACCGATCCCTGCGAGAACGTCGATTGTGGCGACGGGGCCCGGTGCGTTGACGGCGTCAGTTACCAGAACCCGCACTGTGACGCCGAGGCCGGGGGATGTGTGTTCGAAAAGATAACCTGTCCCAGCGGCTGTGACGACACCACAGGGCTCTGCACGCAGGATCTCTGCGCGCAGACTGATTGCAGTGCCTACGCCGATCCGGTCTGCGAAGGGACGAGCAGCTGGCAGAACCTGCAGTGCGACCCCACCGACGGCGAATGCTACTACACGCAGGAGGTCGTCTGCGCGCTCGGGTGCGATTCGGCTACGGGGCGATGCCAGGACCCAGTCGCGCAGGATGGTGGGGCTGTAGCGGCGTTACCCCCGTCGGATGGGAGTACGGAAAGCGGATCGCCGGATAATAGTTCCTCAGGCGGTGCGGGACTGTTGCTGGGCGGTGCCGCGCTCCTGACCGCCGGGACGGTGGCGGCCGGCGGCGTTGCAGGCGGGACCTATCTGTTCATCCGCGCCGCACGGCGGCGGGCGGACCCGGCCCTGAAACGCTCCCAACCCAAGGAGCCGCAGACCCCGAAGCGATATCGGCTTATCGCCGGTGCTTCGTCCCTCCGGTTCTATCCGGGCACCCGGCGGAATGTGACGGTACACGCCGAGGTCTCAACCGCGAGCGGCGGCTGGGCGCGGGCGAGCCATATCCCGATTCGGCTGAAAGCCTCGCCGGGCTTCTCCCTGACCCAGGATCAAGGGCAGGGGGCGGTCACGACGACCGTGATCGCGGCCCAGGGAGAGAAGCCGTTCCGGGGGCAGCTCACGTACACCGGCTTTACGCCTCAGGGCCAGGTGATCCCTCCGAGGACGCTCGCCCTGGAGGTGATCCTGCCAGATTACCAGGTGGTGACCCGGCCGCAGGAGCTTCTGATCCCGACCGGCAGCCAGAAGACCCTTCAGGCGGCCGGTATGAAGCGCACGTCGGAGGGAACGTGGACGCCGGTGCAGGTAGCCGACGTTAGCTTTACGTTGTTGCCTAACGAAACACCATCGCGGGTGGACGTCTCGCAGCAGAGCAGCGTGGGGATCGCGCAGATCGTGCCGGATGCCGAGGCCTTCCCCCAGGCGATGCAATACGAGATCCTGGTGGAGGCGACCTTCTCGGATGGAGCGACGGCCTCCACCCGCGTCCCCCTGCGTGTCTCCCCGGCGGTTATCCAATTGGAGGCGGAACCTGCCTCGCTCCAACTCGTCTCGGGTGAGCAGGTTCGCTGCCGGGTGACCCCCTATCTCTGCCTGCCCTCGGGGCAGAAAGAGCTCACCGACGATCCCTACCTGCACGTAGAGGCCCCGCCGGGGATCAAGGTCACGCCGCTCTCCGCCCAGGGGGTGCTCGATCTCACCGTCGAGGCGGAGCCCACCGCCAGTGGGGGGGAACAACGTCTCAGAGTGGTGTCGAGCAGCGCATCCGGGGAAGTCAGCGTGGAGATCCCCCTGGATCTGATCAAACTAGTCGTCAAGTTCATCTGACAGGAATCGAGCCCATGGACAAACACTACGTGATCACATTCAATGAGAAGAAGGAATTCTGGGACGAGGGCATGGTCTCCGCCATGGTTATGAACGAGGGAACGAGCCAAATCCTGGATCTGGACGCGGCGTTTCAATTGGAAGACTGCCCCGACAGCGCCTATCCGGCCCTGAGCGACGAGGTGCTCCAGGTGGTCCATCAGGAGATTGTGCCGCTTGACGGAGAGGGACAGGTCGCGCAGGCCATCTTGCAGGTCAACCCCGTATCGGAACAGCGTCAAAACCTACTCCAGCACCACCGGCAGTTTCGCGTGCGTATGGTCCTCCAACCCAAGATCCAGCAGGCGGACGGCAGCCTGAAGACCCTGCGCGCCGTTGGCGAGACTCAGATTACGGTGGAGCGACCGCAGTTGTGGCAGTTCAATCTCAGCAAGACCGGGTGGTTGCAGAGCGAACCGATCAAGCTCAAGACGCTCCCAGAGGCGGACCTGGAGACGTTGCGGCGTTTAGGCCTACAGGGCGGACAGTTGATCGCACGCCCCCTGGTCACCTTTCATCCGGAGGGCGGCGCCCCAGAGGTGAGGTCCAGCCGGCCCATCCGGTTTGCCTCGGCGTGCAGCCTGGATATGGGATTCGGTGAGGTAATCGCCGGTGAGTGGAATGCGAGCGTCGGGGGGTATATCTTTCAGGTTCCCGCCGATCTGACCCGTGAAGAGGCCGCGCAACCTGCCGGGGCGGCTCCGGTGACCTACGCATTGGACGTCCCGGTCGAACTCGAGCCGGATGCCGCCGCGAAGCTACGCGCGCTCCACCAGGAGAGCCGGCTGGTGGGAACCCGCCTCAAGGTCAATCTGCTCGACGATGTCAACGCCTACATCCAACAGATCTTGGACATCCTGGCGTTGAAAACCTCCGACGAATTGACGACCCGGGATGGTGACTTGAAAGCTTGGGTGAACAACACGGCCCAGTTTATGACCGCGATGGGGTACGCACCCAGTTTGATTGAGCGGGCCCTCGGCCTCTTCAACCAGGTCTTCGAGCGTTTTGTGGGTAACCTGATCGGCTTCATTATCGAGGCGATTTTTACCTATGCGGACGCCAAAGGATTTTTCAAGGCGGCTAAAGAGGCGCCGGCTAAAGAGGTCGTCGCCGACCAGATGAGCAAGATGGTAAGGGAAAGCTCAGAGGCCTTCCTTGAGGAGATCGCCGAAGAGACCGCCAGGAAACAAGCGAGACAGCAGGCTTTGGAGATGAGCCAGGGATGGATCGATGATATGGTCCGTGGGTTGGACGACCTGGGCAAAGCCGGACTGGACAACGCCGGGGATGTCGCCTCGTGGATGGCGAAGCAGAACCGGCAACTCAGCGAGATGATCCAGGCCCAAGAGGAGCTGCTGCTTCTGGAATCGCAGAGCGTGTTAGGGCGGTATATCCGGGATAACGCGGAGCAGATCACCAGTTCTTCCTTCCGGGAGCTTCTGGAGGCGCAGGTGAGGACGCTGCCCAGAAATGCCCGTATCCAGAAATTGGTCCGCGA
>DAOTTS010000039.1:0-31791 GCA_034437735.1 Anaerolineae bacterium | reverse complement strand
TGGGATCCCGACCATCGTGTCATCCGGTCGCCCATCAACGGCAGCCGGGGGCCGCAGTTCCAGATGACGGCGGAAGATTGGGTGACGCATCGACCGGTACTCGCGCATTATTTGACGCCGTATACCGACGTGCCGGGGCACGAGACCGACGATCCTTTTGCGATCCTCGACTGGACCGATGATCAGGTCTTTGAGAGAATCCTGGCGCTGATGAACGAGCGAATGGTGCCCGGCGACGTCCCCTTGAACCTCAACGCGACCAGTCTGGTGACCAGTGCCTACATGTACACCGGCGATGAACGGTACCAGGCGTGGGTGCTGGATTATCTCGATGCCTGGCGGGAGCGCACCGAGCGCAACGGCGGCATTTTACCGGACAACGTGGGTCCCCACGGCGAGATCGGCGAGCGGATGGGTGGGCGCTGGTGGGGTGGATACTACGGCTGGCGATGGCCCCACGGCGCGTGGATCCTCCTGGAATCAACGCTCATCGCCGGGGCCAATGCCACACTTCTGACCGGGGACGCGAGCTGGCTCGATCTCCATCGCTCGCAGAGCGACCTGCTCTGGTCGCTCCGGGAGACGCAGGAGGGAGAGGTCGTGGTGCCGTTCCGGCATGGGGCGGCCGGCTGGTTCGACTACCGGCCGATGCAGCCGCGCCACCACCTGCATCTCTACTATCTGAGCCGGGATCCGGAGGATTGGGCGCGTATCGAGACCCGCTTTCCCGACCGCTCGCGTTGGTACGAGGGCCCCCCGAGCTTTGGAAAGGCCGGACACTTTGGGCCCGAGCGCTGGTTTGGCTACGTGATGGAAGAAAACCCCGACTTCCCCGATCAGGTGCTCACCGATACTGAAATCTGTATGCGGCGGCGGTTGGATGCAATGGACGTCGACGATTGGGAGAGCCTGGAGACCTGGGACGTCCACCATTGGCAGAATCTCAATCCGGTGGTCCCCGAGGGATTGATTCAGATGGCGATGGGGACACCCGCCGCGGTCTACCACGGTGGGTTGCTCCACGCCAGCGTGCGGTATTTCGATCCGGTTCTCTTCCGACCGGGATTGCCCGATGCTGTCGCGGCGCTGGTCGAACGCATCACGCCCGGGGGGCTGGTGCTTTCTCTGGTCAACACCGATCCCCTGGCGGGTCGGCTCGTGTTGGTCCAGGCCGGTACCTTTGGGGAGCACCACTTCACCGAAGTGCAGGTCAAAGGCCAGGATGGCCGGGTGGATACGTATGGGATAAGCGACAACGTCTTCCAGGTGAGCCTGGGACCGGGCGCGCACGCCCGGTTGGAGGTCGGGATGGAGCGGTATGTCTATCTGCCCACCTACGAGTTCCCCTGGTAGCAAAGCTCTGGATGACCCTGGACGCTGATCGGTTGGAGAGTCCATGTAGGCCAAGCACGCATCAGAAGAGGCCGGCTCAGAAGAGCCGGCCTCCTATATGGTGCCCCAGAGAGGACTTGAACCTCCACGCCCAAAAGGGCACAGGTCCTCAACCTGCCGCGTATGCCTATTCCGCCACTGGGGCCTTTCGTAATCCAGTTTGGATTATACGTAAACTTCGGAAGTTGTCAACCCGGAAAAGGCGGTCGCGCGTTGAACCGCCGAAACGAAGAGGCCCGGGGGGTCTTCCCCGGGCCTCTGAATCCCGTCGTGTGCGGGACGAATGTCCCCGTTGGGGGGATCTTCGTCCCGCGATCTGTGATCTGGATTCCTCTAGCGGATGGCCTTCTCCGTCTGCTTGTCGAAGATGTGGATCCGGCTCATATCGAAGGCCGTGGTCTTGGTCATACCCACCGTGACCTTGGTGCGCGGGTCGAACCGCCCCAGGAAGCTGTGGTTCTCGGTGGTGAGGTAGGTGTTGACCTCGTTGCCCATCAGCTCGGTGATCTCGACCTCGGCCTCGACCATCGCGGGCGTGATCCCGGGCGGCGTGAATTCGGGGTCGTGGACGTGCTCGGGACGCAGGCCCATAACGACCTCTTCACCCAGATACGGCTTGTAGGTGTCGGCCATATCCTCCGGTATCTCCAGGTGGAAGTCGCGGGTGTCAATATACGTCGCACCGTCCTCCTGGATCAGCGTGGCGTCGAAGAAGTTCATCGAGGGGCTGCCGATGAAGCCGGCGACGAAGATGTTGCCCGGATAGTCGTAGAGCCGCTGAGGGGTGTCGATCTGCTGCAGCACACCGTCGCGCAGCACCGCGATGCGGGACCCCATCGTCATCGCCTCGGTCTGGTCGTGGGTCACGTAGATGAAGGTGGTGCCCAGGCGCTGGTGCAGCTTGGAGATCTCGGCGCGGGCCTGAACGCGCAGCTTGGCGTCGAGGTTCGACAGCGGCTCGTCCATCAGGAAGACGTTGGGCTCGCGGACGATGGCCCGGCCGACGGCGACGCGCTGGCGCTGACCACCGGATAGCTGCTTGGGCTTCCGGTCGAGCAGGTGCTCGATGCCCAGCAGACCGGCGGCCTCTTTCACGCGGCGGTCGATCTCCTGCTTGGGAACCTTGCGCAGCTTCAGGCCGAAGGCCATATTGTCGTAGACCGACATATGGGGGTAGAGCGCGTAGGACTGGAAGACCATCGCGATGTCCCGGTCCTTGGGCGGCACGTCGTTGACCAGGCGGTCGCCGATGTAGATATCGCCCTCGTCGATCTCCTCCAGGCCCGCCAGCATCCGCAGGCTGGTGCTCTTGCCGCAGCCGGAGGGGCCGACGAAGACCAGGAACTCCTTGTCCTCGATCTCGATCGTCAAGTCGGAAACGGCGATGATGTCGCCAAATCGCTTCGTTACGTGTTCGTAGTTTACACTGGCCATGGATGGCTCCTTTCAAGAATGAGACAAAAACCGGTTTAAAGTTGCGAGTTCGACGTTCAAAGTAACTGCATAAAAAGCCGACTTTTAACGACCTAGGGCAATTGCAGTTAAGGCTCAAAGCCCCGTGCTTTGGGGAGGGTTTCGATGCCAAATACCCCTTTAGCGAAGGCTAATATCGCTGAAGCGGAGGCTTTGAGCCTTTTCGGACAACTGCGATCGCCCTATTCAACTACCTAACTACGTGAGCACGATCCGGATACCCAGCTCGCTGAGATCCCAGAGCGGCGGGTTGTCCGCCTCTCGTGCGGTGATCAGGACGTCGACCTCGCCGGCGGGAGCGACGAAGAGCGCGCCCGCGCGCCCCAGACGCTCCGGCGGCATCAGCACGATGACCTGGGCGCGCAGCTTCAAGAGCGTGCGTGCGAGGCTTGCGACCTGGTGGGAGTCGTGGGTCAGACCCCGTTCTGCGTCCAGCCCGTCGGCCTCGAGGATGATCCAGTCGGCCCGGATATTCTCCAGGGTATCCGGCTCGCCGTAGATGCCCAGGTCCTCGCCGACCTGCCCGCCCATCAGATGGAGGGTGTGCTGCGTCTGCCTGACGACGCTCCACGCGGCGTTGAGCGCGTTGGTGATGATGGTAAGGTTCGCGCGCGGCTCAAAGAAGGGCATCATCTCCGCCGGAAGGGTGCCCGGCCCCACAAAGACCACGCTGCCGTCCGGGATGAACTTCGCCGCTGCTTCCGCGATCCGCCGGTGGATGCCCGTGGCTTCGCTCCGCTCGGGATTCACCTCCCGGAGCACCGCACCGCCATGAACGCGGCGCAGCCGTCCTTCCGCCTCCAACTGGCTCAAATCCCGGCGGATGGTCACAGGATCGACCTCTAGCGTTTGAGCGAGTTCGGAGACCCGGACCGCACCCGAGGCCTGCAGCGCATCCAGGATCGCGTGGTGACGCTCTGCTTTGAGCATATCTGTCCCCAGTGTAGTCCATTCCGCACGGCCCGGATCAGGTGCGAAGCACTCCCGGAAGCGCCCATCAATCATCCGCTATCTCAAGGAACGTAAGCACCTCCTGATCCCATCACGATCCAAGTGCTTTGCACCGACTTTTCAAAGCCAACCCTCGAATCATGGCCGATATATCATGAGTGTAGTCCATTTCGCACGGTTTGTCAACGATTTGGCGTTAAATCGTGCAGAATCGTGCGGATGCGTGCGACTTCGTGAGGGGATCTTACTCTTCCGCCGGCGGCGGGGTGGGGGTCGGCAGCGGGGTGATCGGCAGGCCGTAGTACCCTTCCAGGATCTGGCGGAACATCGGCGCGGCGACGGTCGATCCCTCCCCGGCGTGCTCCACGAGCACCACCATCGCGATCTCCGGCGCGTCCGCGGGAAAGTAGCCTGCGAACCACGAGTGGGGCTCATCCGTGTCCCGGGCGGTCTCCGCCGTGCCGGTCTTCCCGGCGATGGCGATGTCCAACCCCTGGAAGCGGTGAGTTGCCGTGCCGATCGCGGCGTTCGTCGTCACGCCGAGCATCGCGTCCTGGATCACCTCGAGACGCGCGCCGGAGACCGGCAGTTGGCCCACGACGTTGGGGCGGGTGACCTCCTCCGGCTCCCCGGCCTCCCCTGCCGCGATGCGCTCGATCAGATACGGGCGGTACAGGACCCCGCCGTTGGCGACCGCACCCACCATCCGCGCGATCTGCAGCGGGGTGACCAGCAGATAGCCCTGCCCGATGGAGAGGTTGACTGTATCGCCGACGCTCCAGCTCGCCTGGTAGACGCTCTCTTTCCACGCGGGATCGGGCATCAGGCCGTCGCCCTCCGAGAGGGTGTCCAGCCCGGTCGCTTCGCCGAAGCCGAACGCCTTCCCGAATTCGGAGAGCGTGCCGGGTGCGACGTTGTGCAGGATCGTCCCCGTGTTGTAGAAGACCACGTTGCACGAGGCGGTCAGGCCGTCCTTCAGGCTCAGGTCCCCGTGCCCGGTGTCCAGCCAGCAGAACTTGCGATTGGCCTCGCCCAGCCCATCCCAGTATCCGGGGCAGGTGAACGTCGTCCCCGGATCGAGATTGCCGGGACCGAGGGCCGCCGCCAGCGTGACGATCTTGAAGACCGATCCCGCCGGATACTGGCCCTGGATCGCCCGGTTGACCAGGGGCTGGTGGGGGTCGTTGAGCACGGCCGTTCGCTGCCAGTCATCGCTGGGCCGGACGAAGATGTTGCTGTCGAACCCCGGCCCGCTGGTCATCGCCAGGACGGCGCCGGTGTTGACGTCGACGGCGACCACCGCGCCCCGGCGGTTGCCGAGCATCAGCGCTGCCTGGTGCTGCAGCTCCCGGTCGAGCGTCGTGTAGAACGGACGCCCGCGCTTCGCGGGCCGCTCGGCCAGTTTGCCGACGTAGCTGTTGTCCGCGGCGGTGAGCGTGAGACGCCCCCCGTTCTGACCGGCGAGGATCGACTCGCCCCACGCCTCCAGGCCTGCCACGCCCACGCGCTGATCGGCACGGTAGCCCTGCTGGCGGTACGCGTCGGCCCGCTCCGCCGGAATGGGGGAGACCCATCCGACCACGTGGGAGGCCACGCCGTCCAGCGGGTAGAGCCGGCCTGACCGTTCCCGGCGGTCGATCCCCGGCAGGCTGAGCTGCGCGTTGAGCGCGAGGCTCTCCTCCCCGCTGATGTCGGCGATGGGGATGAACCAGTGGGCCGGCTGCCCGGCGTACGCCTGCTGGATCTCCTGCTGGGTCAGCCCGAGCGCCTGCGAGAGCGTCGCTAACAGGCCAGCCTCGTCCTGGATCTGATTGGGCACCACGCCCACCGTCACAATCGTGGTCGGGACCGCCAGCCCTGCCCCGTTTCGATCGTAGATGTTGGCCCGCGCGGGAATCTGATACTCGATGGCGAACGCGCGGCCGTCGGCGAGATCGGGCCAGATCGCGGCGCGGGACCAATCGATGTACCAGGCCTTGTCGATCCGCACCATCTCCAGGTTGTTGGTCGCCTGCAGGTCGCCGAACATCCCGGTGTGCCACGTCTCCTGGAACTCAATCCACGCCTCCTCGCCGTCGAGGCTCAGGCTCCGAGGCAGCACCGTGATGCTGATGGCGGTCGTCGTGTGGAGCGCGGCCCGGTACGCCTGGGCGAACGCCTCCGGGGTGATCGCTGCCTGGACGTCCGGCGCGGTCAGGCTGTACATCCGCGCGTAGTCCTCCTCGCGCCACGCCTCGAAGAAACTCCGCCCGATCACCTCCGGGGTGACCAGGTCGGGCGTGGGGGAGGCCGGCGCGGCAGCCGGCGGATCGTCCTTCTGGACGAGCGGGGCGGGTGCGGGGATCGTGGCCTCGCCGCACGCGCTCACCAGGAGCGCCAGCAGCAGCGCGAGCACGGCGCGTCCTCGAAGCCGTTGCCGCCTCATCGCACCCCCCCGGGGTCCGGTTTGGGACACGGATAGCCGAGGTTCGCCAGGCAGAGCTGGGGCATCGACGCCGGGTCGAGCTCCCAGCGCGGGCGCAGCAGTGCGGCCAGCCCGCAGAACGGCAGGCCGACCACGTTAGCGTAGCAGCGGTCCACCGTGGCCACGGGATGGAACCCCGCGTGCTGGATCGCATACCCGCCCGCCTTGTCCAGCGGATCGCCGGTGGCGACGTAGCGGTCGATCTCCCGCTCGGTGTAGGGGCGCATCCGCACCTCGGTGGTGACGCAGCGCGCGCGGGTCTCGCCGGTCGGCTCCGCCAGGGCCAGGCACGTGTGGACGGTGTGCGGGGCCGCGCGGAGCGTCTGCAGCATCGCGCGGGCCTCCTCCGGATTCGCCGGCTTGCCCAGCGAGCCCCCGTCGAGGTCGACCACCGTGTCGGCGGTCAGGATCGGCCGGATGGACGCGTCGCCGGCCCGGGCGGCCTCCGCCTTGCGCCGGGCCAGCCGGGCCGCGAGCGCCAGGGGCGTCTCGTCGTCGATCGGGGACTCGTCGATGGGCGCGGCGGTGGTGTCGAAGGGCAGGTCGAGCCATCCGAGCATCGTGCGCCGTCTCGGGGACTGTGATGCTAAGAGCAGGGTCGGGGTCGCCGGGTTCGTCATTACGGGATATTATACTCCGATGTGGGGGGAGGGGAAGGGTAGTGCGTCCGTACGGTAGTACGCCCGTACTACAACCCTTTTGGCGGAACCGGCCAATTAGTACTTAATTCCTATTGCGCTCTGGCCTGGATTAAGATAGAATATGGTTAGGTTGAATTAAACACACACACACTAATCGGGAGGAATTCCAATGCTTTATATGCCGCGTGAAGAAGGTCAGGGTCTGGTTGAGTATGCGTTGATTCTCGTGTTGATTGCCGTCGTCGTGATCGTGCTGCTGACCACGTTGGGTGCCCGCGTTCAGACCACGTTCAGCAAGATCGTGAGCGGGATGGGCGGCTAGTTTTTAGCCGTTTTTTTGCTATTCAGCATAGAGACCCCGCATTGCGGGGTCTTTTTTTTTGGGCGGGAGGATTTGGAGTTGTTAGAGGATGGATGCCACTGAAACAGTTTTCCTGAGATGGCATGATTAGTACTTAATTCCTATTGCGCTTTGGTCTGGACTAAGATAGAATATAGTTAGGTTGAATTAAACACACATACATTAATCGGGAGGAATTCCAATGCTTTATATGCCGCGTGAAGAGGGCCAGGGTTTGGTTGAGTATGCGTTGATTCTCGTGTTGATCGCCGTCGTCGTGATCGTGCTGCTGACTACGTTGGGTGCCCGCGTTCAGACCACGTTCAGCAAGATCGTGAGCGGGATGGGCGGCTAGTTCTTCAGCCATTTTTGCTATTCAGTAAAGAGACCCCGCATTGCGGGGTCTCTTTTCGTATGGGTGCCTTTGAGCAGGTCCAAAATCCGTTGGCTATGGTGGAAATCTCTTTTTTGAGATAAAATCTTTGCAGAATGGAAGTCTTTGACCAACACCTGTAAAGTATAGAACAAGCCCAGGTAGCGACAATATAGTGTGTGCCGACGGTTCCGTTTTGGCTGTATGGCTATCTCTGCTCAATGTGCTGTAAGGCATTGGGAGCTTTGCGTGTATTTATGGAAGTTATAGATGAATTCTGATCGATGAGAAATCCTATAGGCACTGAAGATCGAAAATTAATCGCTCAGCTGCTGATGCTTTGGCTGGGGATTCTCGTGTTAGCTCACGGTGTGGGTGCTTTTTCATCCACACTCTATGCTGAAACTCCACGCGAGCGGCGGATTCTTGTGTGGCCTCCTTCAAAGCCGTTGATTCCATGGTTAGAGCGTGTGTGGTTCGCACCTTTTGCGCGGTGGGACACGAATTATTATGTGAAAATCACCAGCCAGGGATATTCTGCGGATGACGGGACGGCACAGTTTCATCCTCTCTTTCCTCTGAGTGCCCGTCTTTTGACGGCTTTGAAGATACCTGCATTGATCTCTCTCTCTGGGGTCGCTTTCATTGCCAGTGCAGCAGTTATGGGTGTTCTTTATATCTGGGCTCGTCTCGAGGCAGATCCTCGCACAGCTTGGAACGACGTGTTTCTTTTTATAACCTCGCCTTTTGCATTTGTATTCTTCTTGCCATATTCAGAGCCCCTCTTTTTGCTGATGACAAGCCTGTGTTTCGTCTTTATCCATAAGCGGCGGTGGGTATGGGCGGGTTTGGTCGGTGCCCTGGCGACGTTAACCCGTCAGCAGGGCTTGTTGCTCGTCATCCCCATCGCTGTTGGACTGATTAAGGCTCACGGTTGGCGTCTGTGTGAGATTCTTAAGTTCTGGCAGGAGTGGGCTGTGCTCATCCTGATTCCGCTCGCTTACGCTGGATGGATCGCCTATCGGGCATTTGCTCTCCGCGACGTGGCGCCGGATTTTACGGGCCCCATTCATTTCGTCTATTCTGTCCTTATCTCGCCGAGCGCAGCCGAAGTCGTGCCTAAGCAGACTTTTATGTGGCCATGGAACGCGTTTGCCCTGGCGGTGAAAAAGACTATCCAGGCACCGGATCTGGACATCATAATCAATCTGGTTCTGGCTATGCTCTTTTTGTTGTTCACCGGGATCGCATGGCGAAAGATGAAATTGGAGTCGAAGGCTTTCACGGTTGCCCTCATTCTTTTAAGCTTCAGTTACTCGACCGGCCCAAGGCATCCGTATATGGGTTTGCCGCGTCATCTGTTGCTGGCTCTACCTGTCTTTGTCGCTTTCGGGAGGGAGGTCACCTCCTTGAGGTGGCGACTTCTTTTGACAGTAACCGGTATCGTGATACAGATGTTCCTGGTGATGGCCTTTGTTCTGCATATTTGGATTCCTTGAGAAGATGGGATACTCGATAGAGTAAATGATGGTCAAATTGCGTTCGTTTTGGCGAAGTCTTAATCGCGGTTCCGTTCACATAGTAATTGCTTTTCTGTTGTACATAACGATTATTGTCTTTGTTATGACCGGACGGGAAGTTATCGGTGGGGATAGCCCCGTAACCGCTTATTTACCTGTGAGTGTTCTCGAACACGGTACGCTGCGCTTGGATCCTTTTATCAATCGCAATCCGTTTTTTGATCTCGTCCGCAATCCTCATTACATCGTTGAGTCAGATGGGCATTACTATTCCAAGTTCTCGCCGTTGACCTCGTTGATGGTCACGCCCTTATATGCTTGTGATTTTCTGTTGTTCGGTCCGCCGGGTGAGTGTGTCGAATGCAACGCGACCCGATATATCAGGCTATCCAGGTTGGCCGCAGCGATGATCGAGGCCGGCGTCGTTGTGCTTGTCTTCGCTATTCTTCGCCACCGTGTTTCTCAGTCGCTTGGCTTTTTGCTTGCACTCGGCTATGCGTTCGCCACGTACAGCTGGGCTTCGGCGACAAATACGCTGACCGTTCAGAGCACGGGCGAGCTGTTTATAGCGCTCTCGCTGCTCGCTATGTTAAGGAGCGAATTCGCGGACGAGAGCCGTCAAGGTTTGTGGATTGCGGTGGCCTTGGGTTCTATGACGACAGCCGTTGCGGTGAGAGTTCAACTTATAGCGGTTGTGGGGCTTTTGGGGGGATATCTTCTCTGGCGCACCTTGAAACATCGACGGCTTCGGCCCAGGCACTTTATACCGGCTGCTGTTGTTGTCCTCTTATTCTTTGGGTACAATATCTGGGCGTTCGGTTCGCCCTTGAGCACCGGCTATGGACAGGAGGCGCTTGCCGGATGGGATACTCCTTTCCTCTCTGGGTTCCTGGGGATCCTCTTCTCCCCCGCTCATGGCCTCTTTGTGTACAGCCCGCTCTTGCTGATGGGGGTATTCGCGGGTCTCGGCCTCTGGCTGCGAGGGCTTCGCGGTGATTCGTCGAACGGAAGGCCCCTCTCTCTTCGTAGGTATCCATTGGATTATCTCCTCTCCGTCGCGGCTCTCTTGTATCTTGTCATCATGAGCAACTGGTGGGCGTGGCACGGGGGTGCGGCTTATAACCAGCGAATGCTGCAGGAGGTTCATCCCTTATTGATCTTTCTGTTGGCTTCTTATATGAGGCGCTTTGCTGATGATCGAAAGTGTGCCTATGCGCTTTTGATAGGTGCCATACTCTGGGGGATTGGGATCAACGTGGTCCGCCTTACTTTCTACGATCGGCATCTGCAGTGGCTCGAGGTCTATCACCCGGAGATTGTCTGGTCGTTGAAGGATGCCGAAGTTCTGAAGTATATCCAATGGCATGGACTGCAGAGTGTGATCGTTAATAGCAGTATCACGGCGGTGCGCTGTCTGCTGGTTACGGGCCCGGCTTTCCTTTTGCTGGGACGGTTGCTTTTGAATCCCCGGTTCAGAAACGTGACGAAGGAGGCGTTGTGAGCAATTGGATTCGTTCTTTGACGCGGGCTCGGGAATCGGCGCTAAGGATGGATTTTCTATGGGCCGCGACGGTGATTGCCGGTTGTGTCATTCTGACGTCGCTCGTTCCGCTCCCCCCTAATGATTTCTGGTGGCACCTGAAAATCGGTGAGATCATCTGGGAGACCGGATCCATACCCGAGGCGAATATGTTTGCCTGGACGATTCCGAGTGATCAGCCTTTCTTCTACGCTGCCTGGCTCAGTGAGTTGGGATTCTACACGCTCTATCGACTTGGTGGGTTGGAATTGGTTACGTTCGCGCGCAACCTGTTACTCGCCGTGGCCCTTTTTATCGTTGCGCACGAAGCTCATCGGCGGAGCGGCTCCTGGAAAGTCACAGCCTTGGTTCTGGGGGTTGGGTTCGTCTCGATGATGAGTAATCTGATCATCCGCCCGCAGATTGGATCTTGGATTCCCTTTGTCGTGTTTATGACCTTATTGGCTCGCTATGCTGAGGGAGCTTTGGATAAAAAGGCACTTCTAATTTGTCCCTTGACCATGGCCCTCTGGGTGAATCTGCACGGCGCTTTTGTCCTCGGCGTCGCGTTGATGGGTCTCTTTGGCGCGAGTATGATTCTGAGATGCCTTCTGTCTAAGCGCACGCAACCCTGTTCGTGGGCACGGGTGGGGTGGCTGGCTGCGGTCGGGGTTCTGACCGTGGCCGCGACGCTCATCAATCCGAAGGGGTTTCGGATCTTCGACTATGTGGTCAATCTGATGACCGACCAACCGAGCCAGCGTCTCATTATGGAGTGGCAATCCCCCACGCCGGAGGGGATCGCCAACACGGTCTTTTTCGCCAGCGTCCTCCTCTTTCTCGTAGCGGCCTGGTTCAGCCGGAAGCCGCCAAAGATCGCGGATGTGCTTCTCATCGCGTCTTTCTTGTGGTTGGCCTGGCAGGGTGTGCGATACGTTATGTGGTTCAGTCTGGTGGCTGTGCCTATCCTTGCCCAGTTGATCGCGGGTCTCTTCACGAGCACCCGCTGGCTGGTGGCGCCCTATCGCAACCGGCTCAACAATCTCATTGCTATGCTGCTGCTGGTTCCGGTTATCCTCGTGCAGCCGTGGTTTGTCGATGCGCTCCACGACGTGCTCCCTGATAAATACTGGGAGATGGTGATCACAGACACCGGCGTCGATCCCCTGGTCGGAACCGAGAATCCCGTCGGGGCTGTGGGGTATCTGGCGGAACATCCGTCTTCGCATATGTTCAATGAGATGGGCTACGGTAGCTACTTTATCTGGGCCTTGCCCGATCAGTCGGTTTTTGTCGATCCGCGCGTCGAACTTTATCCGTATGAACTCTGGCAGGATTACCGGCGAATCTCAAATGGTGTGCGCCCACTGTCTCTGTTGAGATCGTATGGAGTGGAGCGCGTTGTGCTGGACTTAGAGATCCAACCCGATCTTTCTCTTGCTCTTGAGGATCAAGCTCGGTGGAAGCTCGTTTACGCTGACACCAGAACGGAAATATGGGACCTGCAGGATTGAGCCCGGTCGGGATATCGAACTCCGAGCTTATTCTAGCTCTATCCGGGCGATTTTTATGCCCTCATGGAGGTATCCCCGCTCCATTAATAGGCCGGGAATAGCATCTGAGTTATAAAGGGCCTGCTCGCGATTTATCACGTAGGTGTTGAGGTCACACATATCCGAGCCAATCGCGGTCATATCCGGGTGCAGCGATAGTGTAAAGGGCTGAGACAGCAAATCGCCCTCATTGAGGCCTGAAGGGGGAATCGGCAGCCAGAAAGCAGTACTGGTCTCGAGATCGGCGTTCTCGACTCGCTCCCTTATCATACGAAACACCTTTCCGTAAGGGCGATCCTGTTGGGGATAGTCACACAACAACTCCAACCAGACGGCATAGGGTTCGATCAGAGGCTTTCCGGCTTTCCAGACTAGGGTCGTACTGATTTCACTGCCGGGTGCGACCGTCGTGCCGGTGGGGAGAGAGTAACCGAGCAGCGTCAGGTCCCCGTTTACGTTCAGATCGGTTACACAGTCGATCGTTGTTTCCTCAAGAGGCTCCGGTCGCTCGCCCTTGAACCTCAAGGTATCAGGATCGCAGTGATCAAACTGATAGATTTCGAAGATCTCATCAGTATAGAGGTTCTCGAAGCACGCTGGATTCCCCCTCAAGAAATCCAGCGTATAGGACGAATAGAACGACAGGCCGAAATAGTAAAACAGATGGTTCGTCTGGGGCTTATTCACCACGATGAACTCGATGTTGTACGCTTCCAGCATGTCGACCGCGTCCTCTTGGGATTGAATGGGGCTCGAAAGTAACTTGCGCATATCGGCGTACCGGACGATCATATCCTCTCGGCTCCCGTGAGCGGGCATATTCAGAACAACCGTATGTTGGGTCATGCCCGGGACTGCGTAGCTGGTCCAAGGGTCGGACAAGACCACGGAGGGTTGCGGTGCTGCATGATCCAGAGTTTCGAACATTGCTTGGGCTTGCAAGGGACTCGCGAGCAGTAGATCTCTCTCCGTTCCCTCCTCGTTGATCTGCCGGCTGACTGATATTTTCAGGATCACGCTGAGACCGAGTAAGACGATGAGAATCAGGGCTATAATTCTCATCACCCATTTGAACGTGTCACTCGCGTTCGCGGGCCAACGAGATCGCCGCGGTAGGGCTTGCTTGAGGATCAGCGCAATGAGCATCGGTGCCGGAATCAGCGCAATGAGCCGCCAGGCATAGGTCTCTCTGAGGACGAGTTTCGTAGCATAGCTGAGCCCAGGCACGAGATAAGCTAGGACCGGCGCCCAGGCCAACGTCAGAAGAAACCGGTTCTTATCTCGCCCGAACGGGTTTGAGAGGAGGAACGGGGATATAATCAGGGCGGTAGCCTTGAACGGCAGAAACTCGACCTTGAAGCTCGAGAGTTTATAGCCTTGCGGGAAGAGGAAGGATAGCAGTTGCGCAAGGTGATGCCGGGATGAGGGCGTATTTGCGCTTGAGGCTACGTTTGCGCGGACGATTTCCGAGTAATTGGCAACGAGGAGCGGAGCTCCGATGATGAGAAGAAGACCCAGGTAAAGGAAGATAGGCTTAACCGCGATGCTTTCTCCGAATCGGTTGAGGATAGCGTGCGACCATGTGACGATGAGAAAAGCGGCAACACCGAAGCATAAGAAGATGTACTCCTGTGGGTGGATGGCGATCGGCAGCAACCCCACTACCGTCGCTGAAAGCAGCAGGTAGCGGTGACGTCGCTTGTAGTAGGAGAAGAAGAGTCCGAGAGCAGCCCAAAGGAGTACGTTGGTGATCCCATAGGGATAAACATAGGTCCCGGTCAGTTTTTCTGCGCCCATGAAAGCGGCTGCGCTCAACAAGCTGAGGTCGGTATCGTCAAAGATCGTCTTGGCTGTGGTATAGATAATCGGAAGAGCCAGCGCTGCAAGGAACGCATTACCGACGTGCCAGACGACGAGAGTGTCGGCTTTGGAAGCTCGAACAACGGACCCGAGAATCACGTGCCAGGTGCTGTAAGCACGACCGAGCGGGACGTCGGGCCAATAGGGGTTAGTGGGATTAACCTGATTGCTGTCAGCCGCCTGGCGGATGTGAGCGATGTGATACCAGGCATCGTGGGCATAATCAATCCGCGGTCCGATCATCAAGACGACGATAAACCATAGGACAGTCAGGAGCACAAGAATCCCAGTAGTTTTTGACCACGCAAACGAGGGGAGCGTCTCTGGGAGGCCTTTGCGGACGTGTCCGACGAGTAGAAACCCGATGCCGATGAGATTGAACGAAGTGATCAGCAGTGTCAGGGTGGTAAGAGACCCGTTGATTGTCCGGACAAAGTAGGTCATCAAGATGCTGATCGTGAGGCTCCAGCCCACAGCCAAGGGGATATAAAGGGATCTCGGGACTGAATCGCGCTTTGGAAACAGGTTCACGACAAGGGCGCCTGGCACTACTAAGGTAATGCCCAGGACGAACAGGACACGAACAGCCTCCAACCACGTCACGTCAATCAACATTAGACTCGATGTCTTTCGGTATGTTTTTGGTTATAATCCGTTATTGGCATGGGATCGTGAATGCCTACTTATCCGGTAGCGCGAAGGCCTTTCACCGTTCTGATGCCGGTATCCTTTTCCATATAGTGAGAATAGTGTATCATAGTTTTTAATTGGGTAAATCTTACGGTTTGAATTAAGGTATAAATAGTATGCGCCGGGATCTGGGGATCAGGCTTCTTATCGCGCTTAATATCGGCATTGCCCTTGCCTACGTGGGCTTTTGGCTGATCGCCCTTCACCAAAAACTGACGTGGCGGGCTGATTTCACGGCGTTTTATACGGCGGCTGTGATGGTCAAAGATGGGATCAGGGGGGATCAACTCTACGATTTTGCGCTGCAGACCCGATACCAGCAGGAGATCCTCGGGGGGCGCTATCTGGCGGATGGCCTGATGGCCTTTTATTATCCTCCGTACGTCGCGCTCCTGCTGGCGCCCCTGGCTTTTATCTCCCGGCGGTCGGCCTATATTTTATGGTCCGTGGGCCAAGTTGTCCTCGTGGGCGTTTTTCTAAGACGTCTGTGGGTTTTTACAAAAAACGAGGGATGGTCAATGAAAGCACGAATTGGGGTGCTCTCTATCGTCGCCGCGCTGCCCTCGTTGATGTTCACCTTGCTTTTGGGCAGCTTTTCGCTCCTCATCTTGATGTTCTTGTTCGAACTCACGGTCGCTGTGCGTGAAGAGTCAAAAGTCGCTGCCGGTTTGTGGATGGGGCTTGGGTCACTGAAACCCCAGGCGATGCTTTTCCCAGGGGTGATGCTTCTGGCTGCAGGACGGTGGCAGAGCCTTCTCGTAGCTGCAAGCGTTACAGGTTTGGTGTCTTTGGTCAGCGCGATTCTCTTGGGACCGGGTGCGTGGTACGGATTTGCGGGTGCTGTGATTAAGGCGTTCCGTGCCAGCGATTCTCTGGGTGTCAGTCCTACCGCGATGATCAACTTGAAAGGCGTGATCGCTTCTAGTGTCCCCAATATTCGATCGGGTCTACTGAACACCATAAGCCTTGGGGCCCTTATACTATCCACCTTCATCGTCGCAGGCTTCTGGTGGTGGGAGAGAAAGCATCCCCGAAATTTTGAGTTGGCATTGGCGGTGACTCTGCTGTGCGGCTTAGCGTTTGGACCTCACGTCAATCCACAGGATGGGCTCATTGCCATCGTGCCCGGTCTTTGGCTGTATCAGGCAAGTCGGGAGCGCCGATCTTCGCATGCTTGGATTTTGCTCTGCGTGCCCGGGCTTATGCTGGCGTTCGATTACGATGTCCCTGTAAGTGTGCCGGCAGGAGGTCTGCTTATTCTATCGATGCTGGCATGGGGAATTCTCTCTGGTCCAAAGAATCCGGCTTCGAAGGAGTCTTTGAGGGGTCTACCGGCGTCTCATGATTCGACTCATTAGCCCACTGTTAATGGTGTCTCTCGTCTTGATACCATGTTGATACTAAGCAAGGTAATGAGTCTGATGAATAACGGGTGTCTATGATTCCAATTACAGTGTGGGAAGTAATACGGTCTTTGTTTTTCTTTATCGCTTTTACTGTGTTGCCCGGATTGGTCATTGTCTATCTGCTCCATAGCTCACTCCGAATGGCTGAGGTCGTAGCTTTGACTTTTGGCTGGAGCCTTGGCGTCAATGTCGTGTTTGGGTACGCTGTGCATGTTGGCGGTGGCCCCTTGGAAACCTATATTGCAGTGGTTCTCGCCTGGGACGTATTGGGATGTACGGTTGTACTATGGAAACTTCTTCGGCAGGACGCTGAGAATCACTTCAGAAACCTGAGAGATTGGCTTTTCCCGGCTTTAGTTTTAGTCATAGGGATCATATGGTTTGGCGTTATCTTGCAGAACGGTCCGCGGATTGATTATGATTGGGACCACTGGTTTCATATTGCTCATACACGTGAGGTTATCGAAAGTCATCAAATTATCCCTCCCAATCCCTATTGGCCTGACGTCGAGTTATCAGAGGCGTTTGGAATGTGGCATTCCCTATTGGCTGCGGTCGCGCGTAGCGCGTCTTTATCTGTCATCACGCTGTGGCGGATCGGCAACGCGTATATGGCGGCGCTGGGATTTCTCATCGTTTACTCAACCGCCGGTGCTTTTTTCTCAGATAGAACCAAGCGCCTTCTCGCTGCCGTTGTTTTCTTAGGCAGCGGGGTGGGGGCGATGCAGATTACGCGGACCTTTCTCTATCCCTGGGGAAGCACTACGCTTCTCCTTTGGACGAGTCTCACGCTGGTTTTCCGACATTTGAAGTACAAAGATCGTGGATCGGCGCTGTCGGCTCTCGTGATCGGTCTGATTCCGGTCTTCATTCATCCCCAGGAGTATCTCTTTGTGTGTTTTGGGCTCCTTGCTTTAGGAACAACAGGTTTGCTGATGCAGTTAGCCCATCGAGATATCCCAATAGATTGGCGTCGGGTCTGGCTCTTCCTCCTGGTGCTCATTGTCATCGGTTTGCCCCTGTTGTTGATCAAGTATCCTGGTACGCTGGCGAGGGTAACGGGTAACAATGACGAGAACCGGTCCGTGAATGCGGGCGGAGAGCTTTATGCGGACGGCATCGCGAGATACCTGGCAGTGGTGTTTCCGTACTACTATAAGAGCGGTCTTCTTTTTCATTCTCTTGCACCCTATACTGTCGTGACCCTACTACTCTCGCTGCTCGTGGCGCGAACGATGGATCGACCGAGGGGGTGGTTCCTGCTCACTATGGTATGGGCGCCGACGTTGGCTGCCCTCCTGCCTGGTCTTAGCTGGTTGACCCAACTTGTGCTTAACGAGACGTACGCCTGGCGTCTACTCAATCTGGTTCCAACACCGTTGATCTGGTCGTACGTTATGATGATGGGCGTCTCAGGTAGGATTGGGGAGAAAGACTCGTCAGCAGATGTCGACAACCAGCCTACCTGGGGTAGATGGATCTACCTGGCACTGTCGGCGACGTTGCTTTTCGGTACGGCATTGGGCATTGTGGTCATCATCAAGTATGATGAACTGACTCCTGGTAACTCGACGGACAAGCCGCTGAGGTTTCGAGCGATGTACGAGACGCTCGATCAGATTGCGGAAGAGCCTGCCGTTATCCTGTCGGATCCGATGACGAGCTATACGATTCCGGGGTTGACCCCCCATCGCGTGGTGTTGAACGAACGGTCGCATGGTGGGCGCGATGACCTTCTCGTCCGGTTTACCGACGCCCGGCGCCTGCTTTCCGATCCCATCCAGTCACCGGAGGATGCGATCGACTTCCTGGACCGGTATGACGTGGACTTCATTCTCGTGAATAAGTTTTGGATCGACCGCGTGTTCTTTCCGAAGATTCCCTTTTATTCCGATTACACCCTCAGCTTCCTGGGCGCGAATACAGCTTGTTTCCGACAGGTCTACACGGATCAAGGTTTTGACGTGTTTGCGTATCTGCACTGCAGTCCGGAGCATCTGAAGAACAAGGGATTAGCGCCGCATGATGCGATTTCCATGGATGATATCGGGCATCGCGTGGACGAGGATGTTAGTGATCAACTCAAGCTGTTGGGCTATTCCCTTTTTAGACGGGAAGAGTCTGATTCGACAAATCCTGAGCTGCGTGTCGATCTTTACTGGGAGGCGAAAGAGGAGATCCTCGAACCCTATGCTGTCTGGGTTGAGTTGTTATGTGATTATCCAGGACGTGGTCGTGCTCTCGGGGGCCTCTTACGTAAATGGTACGAACGACAAGAAAATCAAACTCTTATGGTGGAGGACTTCGGCTGGTTGCCGATACGCCTGTCGGGACTAGAGGACCAGGATCTCCTGGTGCAACCATTCTCTTTAGAAATTCCATCCAATATGACCGGTGAGTCCTGTGATCTAAAAACCTATGCCTTAACGCATTATAGAGCGTCCTCTGAATTCAAAATGCTGCCGGCCCTGTTCATAGAGAGGGAACAGACCTTACCCACTATTCATCTAACGGAAATGGAGTTGGCCGCACTTGGAAAGTTAAATATTGACAAAGATCTTTAGGAATCGATGATTCCGTATTGACACAGCCTATGCTATGGAAGCAGTCTGTAGAGCGTAAGGTATTTAAACCCATATTGTCCGTTATCAAAGGTCTTTACCGGTTGTAGGCTGTTAAGGAAATCCACATCATCATATCCCCCTTTTACTCGCCAGGGTTTATGGGTAAACATCTGTTTGAAATCGATGACGTAGTCAACGCCGATTTTTCGTAAGTAAAAAGGCAATTCGTTATTGACCGCATAACCATAGATGTCATCATTGACTAATCCATCGATGTTGACAACTGTCCCTCCCTGATAGTAGCCGATTATTCCGGCATTCCACGAGGCGATTTTTCCGTCCAGGCTGTGTTGTGCAAGGTATTTTCCTGCTTTCAGCATAAACTGCTGATGCGGCCATATTGAACGGGCTAAGTGACTATGGATTATTGCGATGTTGCGGCCGGCAATCCCAAGAACGGCGACGGATATTCCCACTGTGATTAAGGCGAGGTAGCCTCTTTCTAGGACGTACTGCGCGATGTTATCAAAATAGCTGGCTGAAAGGGTGAACAGCACAAATATCGGAACCAGCAAGTTCGATGAATACCACGGTTGGATTCCGGCGCTATTATGTGCGTAGAGAAACCAGTACCCCAATGTACATACGAGGGTTGCGATCGCCAGGGTTAATTCTGGCAACCGTTGATCTAAATTGATATAGGCGTTGAGATCTGGAAGCGACCGTTGGTCTCGTGTACGATCAAGGATAATGCACAGCAGTATGGTGAACACTATTGTGATGAGTGCAATAAATAAATATACGTCCCGAATTCCAAATACCATATTGAAGAGTAATCTCGCCGGGGCTCTGTAAGAAGTGCCCATTATTTGTCCCCAATGAGCTTTCATCTTTGCACTTGACTGAAGGAAGCTGCCTGAAAAAAGGTAATTATGCGTCAATGTAAGTGAGACCCCGAAGCTTGCTCCAACTAGTCCCCCAAACGTTGCTGTTAATGCTCGCTTATTCTCACTCTTTTTATCGAAGCTGCTCAAAACAAGCGTTGCAACGCAGAGGCAAAAGGGAAGAAGGCCAAAGTCTGTTCTCGACAAACTGCCCAGAAATCCTACTATGAATAGCCTGAGAACGCTATGCCTTGCACTCATGAAGGAACGATAGAAGAGGAACACATAGAGAGATGCGAATCCGACAGCCAACGGCCACTCCGTTGCGGATATCGAGTTGTAAGCGAAGTTGGTGGAGCTGGTCAGTAGAGTTAGGAACATCAAGAAGAAAGGTTTCCTTTGTCTTACTCCAAATCCCCAGGCACTTAGTGATATCGCAAGTGTCACGAGTGCTTCAAACACAAGCGCGTAAAGCACAAATTCTCTGGTTGTAGGACGGAACAGTTGATAGAGCAGTGAAAGCAGATATGCAAAGAGTGGGTGGAATCCCGTTGCAGTGCTTATTCCTGAGTCGAACGTCCAGAGTCCCGTCCGCACGAAATTCCTGGCTAGCGTCAGATAATAGTAGGCATCATCGGGCACGTACTGAACCTGTAAAGACTCCGAACTGATCAAAATTCTCAAATCGAAAATCGCAACGTGCAAAATCGCAGCAAGGCTTATCAAAATCCAGAAACGCTTAAACAGTTTTGTTCCACGCATAAACGGGCGTTTTCTCCTAGCAATACCGTACCATACGGTTAGTCCTGTATGAATCATTGGATTCAATTTCGATCTGGGATAGATCGATACTTCGCTCCGAATCAAGTCTCACTGCATAATCGTGGAAGCTCCTGCTGACGTATAGCAGATATATCCACAAACCGAATTTTATAACCCATATGACGGATTTTCCTTCGATGCTTACGAAAAGCGAAGGGTTCACCTGTAGAAATAATGCAATTAGCACGCCAAGTAAGTTGGGATTGTATCCAAATGGACGGGGATTGCTGAGCATTGTGAAGATGACCATCGTCAGGATGAGTACATCCTCATAAGGGTAGATATGTGGCGAAAAAAGCAGATAGGTGCCAAGTAACAGATTCATCAAGAAAGCCGGCGTGACGGAGTTGCTCATTCGCTTGATATCCAACCATCCAAGAGCGAAGCTGGCGAGCAAAGATGTTGCTGTGATCATACTGAAAATGAGAATTGAGACTGTGCTCGCAATCTCACGTCCAAGAAACGGAGCGAAAGCTCCTCGAAAATTGAACATCCTGTCTAGCATCACAGAGAAGCCGATATCGGCGTTGGGGATTGATTGAGAGTGGACGGAAAGGATTCCGAGGTATTCCAGTGGCCAACTCAAACCAAGTCTGAATGTCATCAAGAATAATAGGGTCAGGACGATCCCAATCGAATGAAGCATTTCTTTGCGTCCCTTATATGCGGATACCAGAGCGATTCCAAAGAGATAATGATGAGGTTTATTGGCAAGGAGTACCAATCCAAGAATGACTGACCACCGGGGTTGACTGGCCACGTTTGCTTTATTAAGCGATAGCCCAAGCAGCATCAATAAGCCGGTGACGAAAATTCCGGTCTGACCTGTGGTGACATTGATAAGCACGCTAAACGAAAGGGTCGTTAGAAAATAGAGTGAGACTAGGATGATCCGGCGACTCGATCCCTTGGTCCGCATAGCGGTGTAGGCATGATATGCACTTGCGAAGTACACGGTGAAGGAGGTCCCCATCCAGATCGCGTGCGCGATAGCGATATCCACCCTTGAGATCCATGCCAGCGGCATCCAAGTGATCAATGCTATAGGCGTCAAGTGGAGTAGCATCAAGTTATTGCTTTGGGCATCGACCAGATCACTCATAATAAGCGCCTGGGTGTCTATCCGGTATATCGAGGGGCGGGGGCTGAACCAGAACCATTCGATATTTTTCATATAGTAAGCGAAGTCGGTGAATCGAGTGCCTTTCTCCTCCTTCGATACTTGTGAATATCTGGAAGATACAGAGAAGTAAAACAAGATAGTCAGTGCTATGCCTATGAGTATGTAGGTAACGACCTTGTTAAGTGTTTTATTTTTTCCTGTAGGACTTTCAGGCATCGGAAATTCTCCTATCAGATGAAACACAAGATAAGACTGATAGATCTAGTGATTGCTTAGTGCTGGCATAAGAAGATTGACCATAGACATAGTGGCTGACTTGCTTTAATCACCCGTAGATCCTGCGGGATAAGTTTTTCAAAGCCTTGTTTGCTCCAGTGTTGAATGTGGTCAGGAGGGTTGCCCCAGGCTGAGACGTACTTAAGCCGGAGTAGATTTCCTAATCGAAAGATCCGATCGTTAGGCACCGAGAGGATCATCCATTTTTTCGAAACTCGACTTAGTTCATTTATCGCTTTTTCTGGATATTCTAGGTGCTCCAGCACCTCGATTGCCATAACCAGGTCATAGGCATTGGCTTGGTACGGCAGATGATAAATGGAGCCTCGATTGAACTGGACCTCAGGATTAATCGAGCTTGCTAACCTGAGGCGTTCCGGTTCGATATCGAGTCCGGTTATCTGACGAGCTTGAACGGAATAGTGATGAGTGACATAGTGAGGGAAAACTCCTTCTCCACAGCCGACATCCAGAATTCTCTTGCTCTCAGTAGATATCACGTAAGAGGCAACAGCTGACAAAAAGTAATTGTTTAGAAAAACGATAATTGGATTCTTGCTAACATATTTTGTGTTAAATTGCGTATCTACTTGAACGTAAGTTGATCTTGCCTCTGCGTTATTCACTTCTTTTACCTCGTAAGAGAAGCCAGGATATTACGACAAAGCTGACCTCAGCAACAGTAAACCACAGACGTGAGCCAATAGTTATTAAGATAGCTAGATCAGGTGAGAGTTGCCTTGAAAGAATAGCCAGCAGAACGCCTTCCCGAACGCCCATACCTGCAGGAACGAAAATGCTGATTAAACCCAGAAGAATCGCCAAGCAGAAGCTGCCTGCTAACATCGGATAGTCGCTCAAGTTTGGTAAGGTTAATGAACGAACGAAAACAGTAAATGCTATCCCATAAACTAAGCTAACAGCCGTGCTGAAAACGACGAGTAGCCGATAGATTTGCAAAGGATGGGCATTAACCTCAATTTCGGGTTTCTGTGTTGTTCTGAATATAAAGTTCAAAACTGGGAAAAGGATTCTCGGATGTGATACGATTACTATTGCCAAAACCGCGGATAGGGCAAGTATAATCTGTAGTTGAGATGGTGCTAAACTCCAAAAAGGAACGGTTATGAGAAATGCGAGGGAGAATCCAGGAAGCGCTGAGATCTGGAACAGTCCTGCTGCAACCCCCGCTATTTCCGTAGATACGCCCTCACGAACTGCGAAATATGCAAGACCAAGTATGGCCCAAACCTTTCCCGGTATGTATTTACCCAGTAAGGGAGGGTAATAAGTCCTCCATGCTTGGACATAATTTATCTCCGCTCCAAGGGTTGCTAGGATTCCTTGCCAGAATAATGCTGACAACAAGAACGTTATCCACATTCCGAAAATTGCAAATAGGACAAAACGCCACTGAATGTCCCAATCCTTATTTCCCAGCATTGACCAATTTGAATGGATATAGCGCGCGATAAATATGATTGAGACGATAAATAGGACGATTTTTATTATGCTGGATTTTGTTATTCTTATTTTTGAATCAAATACTTTCATTTTACGAGTTTGCAATCTGAAGACAGAATCGATGAGGATTTCTGACAATATGCTCCAATTAAACTGCCATTGCCTATGGCATCTGCAAAGCGGAAAAGCAACTCGCTTGTTTTTTTCTTTAGGGTTGGGTAGTAAATGTCATCGCCTGAACTAAAGGTAAAAATATGGATTGGCTCAAAACCAGTCTTTTCAAGCAGTGTCAGAAAGCTACGCCGGGTGTAAGCCATGTTGTGCAAGGGAGGCAGAATTTGTCCAAATCGTTTAGGGTTAGCAGAAAAAATCCGTCGGATTGTTGCAAACAAACCCTCTTGATTGCTTACGTCAACGTATAATATACCGTTATCTGCTAGTAACTTATTGGCGTATTTCAACAGTGATACGGGATTCCTGACAAGATGGAGTACTGCTTTAATATGAACAAAATCGAAACAATCCGTATAAGAGAAATCTTCGATTTTTGTATGATACGCACACAATTGTTTTGATTTGGCAAACATTATGTGCGTTTTGTCTACGTCGAGCCCTACTGCTTTAAGCCCTAGTTGTTGAGCCGCATTCAGATATAAACCATTCCCACATCCAATATCTAGCATACTTGTTCGCGTTGTTGGTAAAAGTTGTTTTGCTTTTCGCAATTTTTCCTTCAAAGAGCGTAATGCCAAAGGTGCCTCGGCATCAAACTGCTTTGTGTAGTGAGTCGTCCAATCGTATGAATCAAACGCTTGATACTCATCTTTCAAGAGTGGGTGGGGTTGGAGATAGTGTAGGTGGCAATTCTCACATCTCGCGAAGCCGTATTTTTCGTACTTCCTGAGAAATGTATATTGATTGGAATCACATACTGGGCAATCTGTATACTCTAACCCTAACCACTCCTCAAACATAAACTGGTCCATTTCTACCGCGTATACCACAAAATGGGTAGCATTACCAGCATCATAATAAACGGGCTGGGGTCATCTCGTGACCACACGGCAAACTCAATGGGCCGCCTGAGCGAATGAATATAGTCTCGTGGTTTCATTCTGCCTCTTAGTATTTCCTGAATACAAACCGCGAAATCCGGGACTAAGTCTACCCATCGTCCATTGCGACTAACCTCTTTTATAGGCTGCTGTATACCTACGCTTGTCATATCTTGATAAAGCAAATAAGCAAGGTCGATGTTAAGTAAATTTCCCAGAGACATCTGTTTCCAGGAACGGGGATTAATCTCGAGGAATTTGAGGATACCATCTCTCGGATCAAGTTTGAATTCGACTTCGGAGATACCGTAGTATCCTAGCTTAGATAATAATCTACTACTTTTATCTTCAAGCAGCAAATTTTCGACAAACTCAACTGTTGTTGCCACTTTTCCGAAATCCATTGGAATCCGCCTCAAATGTCTATTTGAAAAACTAGCCCATACTTCACCTTGCTTGAAGAAGGAGCAAAAAGAATGGATATGCTTGGGGGGGCCAGGAATAAGCTCTTGGATCATAATCTCGGATGCTGGAATTACCTGACAGACTTTTTGATATGCGTCTGTAAGTTGCTCTTCATTCTCTACTTTGATAACCTTCACCTTCAACTTCGAGTAAAATGTGTGCATAACCGCTGGTTTTATCAGCAGCGGATATCCAGTTTCTGCACAGAGGTCTCGGGCGTCATCGATATCTTGTGGGAATAAAGTCTTGGGAACCGGAACCTGACATTCCACTGCTAGTTCATATGAAAGTCTTTTGTCATAGGCAATCTTGGTAGTGGGCCAGGCTGGTGTGGCTACTTTGAAGTACTTCTTAAGTCTATCTTTGTTTTTTGCCAGCGTGGCTACGACGCCATCATGCGTGGGGAATAGCACGCTTCCATAAAATGCTTCGTCGGTTGCGAGTCGTTCAAGATAAGCACACAGTTCCGACTCTTTTTTCATATCAGGAAAATGCAAGAAGCGTTGACAGTATTTGGAGTATCTGGCGATGCACACTTTCGTATCATCCAAAACATACACGGGCACCCCACGCCTCCCCAAGTTGCGGGCGATACCAAGACCTTGGACATGCCCGCCCAAGATCAAAGCGCTTCTTGCGTTTTTTTGAATCACAAGATTGGTTTCTGCCATATTTGTCAAATGTCACACTTCCTGGTATTTAGCAAACAAGATCTGCGCTAGATCCTTTTGGCTCAATTTATCTCGCCCGAAGACTTAATAGGCCTTGCATAAAAAACTTGATCCGATTGATTGTCCAGTCAGAAACAGCACCCAAGCCCCAACCTGCTAGATTGATTGCCCAGCGATTGGGATGGGTGTTGATATAGATAGAGATATTAGGTTCTGCTGAAAGAAAGTTAACTAGATCATCAGTAGCGTGAGTTTCTGAAGGTGGCCTCAATGAATTCACTCGGTCGCGGATATTGTAGCGATCTGCATCCCAGCAACGTCCCGTATCTGTGAAATAACACATCTCTTTTGTCTTAATGCTTAGGATCGCATCCTTTAAGCTGTAATCCTCAAAATGATGGGCTCGCCATAGATTCAGGTTATTCCAGCGACTCAACGGACTGCCGTGCATACTGATGGTCTCGACCGGCACAATCTCACGAAACCGTTTTAACTCTCGTTCGAAGAGGGCGATAGCCTGGGTCTGGTTACCTTTAGTCTTCGCCAGTACCTCATAATGATAACCGACCTCGTGTCCTAAATGGTGGAGTCTTTTCAGGGCCTCCGGTTTAAAGACCCCAGGTCTCGTCCGGACGTAATACGTCGCCGCGATGCCCATATCCGCTTCCAGTTCCGCCATCCGCAACGCGGCATTCATTCCTCGATCCACGTCATGGCGCAGGATAACAGAAAAGTCAGAAGGTGGCCCGGCATTCAGAAAGTCCCTTACGGTCATAATCGGACAGGATAGAGACTTTAGCGCCTCACAGAGTTCGGCGTATTTATTCAATGTGAAATCACGAGTCATCGCAGTGTTTTATTGTACTCCATATCAAACCACATCGCGAAAAAAAGCGACTGTAAGCCGGCGATGACGCTGGACATCCAGGCCAGGGCGTTGATCGAGGGGATCTGTCCCTCCAGAATCCACCATCGATAGAAGACCCGCACGCCTAACGGAACGCTCGCTACAAGCAGAAAAAAAGCTAAACCATAGAAAAAGAGCAAAGGGTGAAAGTCCCGGATTACGTACTTTTGCAGCATCCGGTAAACGAACAACTTGAGCAATAACAATGACAGCTTAGGAATCATCCGCAAGGGCCGTACCCCTGAATCTTCCCCAATATTATACACCGGCTCAACCGGGATATCACGCACGCGGAAGCTGTGGACGTTCAACCGAACCAGCAGGTCGTTGGGCTGACCGTACCGCCTGTACATCTTGTCCCACTCGATCGTCTGCAGCGCCTTCAGATTGATCACCGTATAGCCCGACTGCGAGTCCGCCACGTGCCAGTAGCCGGAGGCAATCTTCGTCAGCAGCGACATCGCCGAGTTACCCAGGTACCGCACCTTTGGGATCTGGTTCCACGCGTCGCCGGTAAACAGGCGGTTGCCCTTGGTGTAATCGGCCTCGTCGTCGATCACCGGTTCGAGCAGGGCCGGGAGGTCGTCCGGGTTCATCTGCGCGTCGCCCGCCATGACGGCGACGGCGTCGATCATCTGGTCGCGGCACCACACGTATCCGGTCGCAATCGCGCCGCCCACGCCCTGATTTTCCTCGTGGCGCAGCAGGACCAGGCGATTCCCTAGCTCCTTCTGATGCTCCGTGACCACCTCGGCGGTGTGATCCTGGCTGGCGTCGTCCACCACGACGATTGTGTCCACGTAAGGGGGCATGGTCTCGATGACCCGAGTGATCAGAACCTCCTCGTTGTAGGCCGGCACGACGACGGCAACGGTGGCCTCACGATACATCCTTCGCCTCCCCGATTATGCGGATCTGATAACCCTCCGGTCGGATCTGGAGGCTGTTCCGCCCGTCGATCAAAATCGGATGCCGGAGCGAGGGTCGGATCTCGTCCCAGTTCAGGGCCCGGTAATCCTGGTGCTTGACCATCAGTAGGACGGCGTCCGCCCCCTTGGTCATCGCTTTGACGTCGCCTTGATAACCCGGGACGTAAGGGTCGTGGATCGTGACCTCGGCCCCGAGATCGGTCAGGCCTTCGACCAGGGCGGCACTGGGCGAGTTGCGGGTGTCCTCGGAGTTCTCCAGGTAGGCATATCCCAGGATGAGGATGCGGGCTTTCGAGAGGGGGACGTTTACCTCTTGGAGTGCGTCCGCCAGCAGTTCTGTGATGTGGTGGGGCATCCCGTCGTTGACCGCCCGGGCTGCCGGGATCAGCCGTACGGGCGTGCCATTCTCCCGGGCCTGGGACGCCAGAAGCCATGGGTCCTTGGGAATGCAGTGTCCGCCGACCCCGGCCCCGGGATAGAGCATGTTTCGACCTGGTGACTTGTTCACCAGGTCTCGCACTTTCCAAACGTCGCCCCCGACGGCCTCGCAGATCAGCGCGACTTCATTGGCGAACGCGATGTTGACGTCCCGGTAGGCGTTTTCTGCGGTCTTGACCAATTCCGCTGTGATGCAATCTGCGGGATCGAGATCGGCTTTGACGATGTGGCGGTAGAGCGCGATCATCGCCCGGGCCGTCTCGGGGGTTTCCCCGCCGCAGACGCGGCTCATCGCGCGGAGGTTGGTCAGTAGTTTGCCCGGCATCACCCGCTCGGGGCAGTGGCCCAGGAAGATCTCGTGATTGACCTGCATGCCCGATGTGTCCTCCAGCAGGGGCCGGACGAGGCTGCTCATCGTTCCTGGGGCGAGAGTGGATTCAATAATCACCAAAGAGCCTTTGTTGAGCACTGCCCCCAGAGCGCACAGCGCACTATGCAGCGCCCGGTACTGGGGTTGGTGATTGTCGTCTACGGGCGTCTCGACGCTGATCAAGACGACGTCACAGTCTGCAAGTCTCTCGTAATCCGTGGATGCCTGGAGTTTTCCGGCTCGAACGACGTCGGCTACCAGAGCGGCGAGTCCGGGTTCCTTCCCATCGATCGGGCACTGGCCCGCGTTGATCGTCTCGATGCGCTCGCGTTTGAGATCGATGCCGGTGACCCGAAAGCCGGCATTTGCAAAGATGCCGGCGACCGGCAAGCCCACATAGCCCAATCCGATGACGCCGATGTGGACATCTTTGTCCCTGATTTTGTGTTCGAGTTCGGATAGTGTCATCTCTGCTGTGGAGGACTTCATAGTCGGATGACCTCGTGGCTCTCACCTGAGGCCACGATCGACAGGGCCAATCGCAGCGCTGCCAGCCCGTCCTGTCCGGAGACCGGCACGTCGGTGTCGTTGAGCACCGCGTCCGCGAAGGCCTCCAGTTCTGCTCGGAGCGGCTCGTAGCGTTGGATGGGGTAGCGGATCATTCTGCCCTCACTCACGCCTTTGAGCAGGCTCAGGTGGTTCCAGTCCAGGCTTTCGGCGTCGGCGTTTTCGTAGAAGTAGAGATCCTGGGTCAGGTCGTCGGCTCTGAACATCCCCTGTTCGCCTAATACCGTGACTTCACGTATCTTCACCGGGGATAGCCAGTTGATCTCCAGCATGCCGGTGAAGCCGTCGTCGAATCGAATCTGGGCGGTGACGAGATCCTCGTGATCGGTGTGGATGCGCTGCTCGGTCTCCGCATAGACACGTATGGGCTCGTGACCGCTGATGAACCGCATCACGTCCAGATCGTGGGGCGCGAGATCCACCACGACGCCGACGTCCCGAACTCGTGCGGGGAAAGGACCTACGCGCCTGCATGCGATCTGGAAGATTCTCCCTAGCTCGCCGGCATCGAGATGGGTTTTGAGCGCCTGAATCACCGGACTGAAACGCACGATATGACCGACCATCAGCTTGCGGCCCAGGGTTTCCGCTTTGGCGATAAGTGCCTTTCCTTCATCGACGTTCGCTGCGATGGGCTTTTCGACCAGCGCTTCAGCTCCGCTTTCCATCGCGGCCTCCGCCACTTCACGGTGGTAGCGGGTCGGTACCGCAACGGTTACGATATCCGGCTTTTCCTGGGTGAGAAGCTCTTCGTAGTCCGTGTAAGCAGGAACCCTATATCGATCCGCAACACGCCTGCCGGTCTCTGGATTGGCATCCGCTACGCCGACCAGTTCGGCGGTTGCGATTTCGCTGTAGACACGGGCGTGATGTCGGCCCATTGAGCCTACCCCGATGACAGCGGCTTTGAGTTTGGGCATCGGCTACGCTCCTGTAAAAGTGTTGACGGTTTCGACAATCGTCGCCAGATCTTTCTCCGTGAGGGCAGGGTGTACCGGCAGGGAGATGACTTCGTCTGCAGCGCGTTCCGCCTTCGGCAGCGTCACATTGTATCCGAGTTCATCTCTGTAAAATGTCTGGTGGTGGATAGGAACCGGGTAGTAGATACCATAGCCGATTTCATTGTCTCTCAGATGGTCGGCCAGCGCATCCCGCTTGCCGTCAGGAACTCGGATGGTGTACTGATGGAAGACGTGATGATATCCTTCGGGCACGACCGGGGTGATGACCCCTTCCAGGTGCTTGGAAAGATAGGCGGCATGGTGGACACGTCTCTCGTTGAGGTTTTTTAACTTCTTCAGCTGCGCAAGTCCGATAGCGGCGTGTACGTCGGTCATGCGAAAGTTGAATCCCAGTTCGTCGTGGTAGTAGCGCCTGCGCATGCCGTGATGCCGGATGGCGCGGCAGGTCTCCGCGACAACCGGATCGTCCGTGGTGATCATGCCTCCCTCTGCCGAGGTCATATTCTTGGTGGGATAGAGCGAGAAGGTGCCAATGGTGAAAGCGCCGGCTTTTCGGCTTTTGTATCGCGCACCGTGGGCCTGGCACGCGTCTTCGATCACTCTCAAGTTATGAGCCTCCGCGATCTCGAGGATGGGATCCATGTCCGCCACAAGACCGAATAGGTGGACGGGTAAAATAGCACGGGTCTTCGGCGTAATTGCCTCTTCGATTTTTCCGGGATCGAGATTGAAGGTAACCGGATCGATGTCGACGAAGACCGGACGCGCTCCTGTGTATAGGATGCTATTTGCCGAGGCGATGAACGTAAAAGGGGTGGTGATGACTTCATCGCCCTCGCCTATACCGTTAGCTAACAGCGCCACGTGAAGGGCGGTCGTGCCGTTGCTGGTTGCGATGGCGTGGTTCACCCCGCACATCTCGGCGAACGCGTCCTCGAAGGCTTTTACCTTCGGCCCTTGCGCGATCATACCGGAATCCAGGACCTCAAGGACTGCTTGCTTCTCTTCTTCCCCTATGAGTGGCTTTGCAATAGGAATCATTTCACTTGCCTCCATAGTATCAACGGGATCTCAACGATGTCATCACAGTGACCACACCTGGCTTGCATATGTTCATTTTGAACGTCACCTGCCAGGAGTCTGTGCCCGCAGGCGCAGATGAAATCGACCAGCCGTGCTGGGTTCCCGATGACGAGCCCGTGATCGGGCACATCGTGGCAGACGACAGCACCGGCGCCCGCCATTGCCCAGCGTCCAATTGTAACTTTAGGGAGGACCGTAGCGTTAGCGCCTAAAGCAGCGCCGTACTTGATCAGTATCCGTCCCAGTTCCCAGTCCTCCCCTGATTTCAAGGTGCCGTCCGGATTGATTCCGCGGGGTAGGTTGTCGTTGGTGAAGGAGACGTGGGGGCCGATAAAGACACCATCTTCGAGCTGGGCGCCGTGGTAGATGGAGACGTAGTTTTGAATTTTGACGTTATCCCCGATAACAACGCCCACGTCAATGTAAACCCCCTTGCTTATGATGCAGTTGCAGCCAATCTCAGCGTGCTCCCGAACCTGAGCCTGATGCCATATCTGGGTGCCTGAGCCGATTTTCGCTTCGGGGGAGATATCGGCAGTTGGGTGAACTTTGATTTTTGGATCCATCATGGGTATCCTCGCCTATTTTCAAATTTCGCTGCCTAGCTGTTGCCGTCCGATGCAATTCACATATTTCTCCAAACTTGGTTCAACAGCTTGTAACCTGTCTTTTACTCGGGTTGCAGAATTGAGCAATCAGCCTAGAATTCTGGGGTACCCCCTTTGTTTTAAGGTTGAGGTTGAGTCTAGTACAATATCGTCCGTCGTCAAATGGTAAGGGTCAGCGTTGAACCCGACGTTTCCTATTATAGCACAAAAAGTTATAATACGGTATGAGTACTTGCTTATGTGCCGAATTTGGAACGCGGCGTCGCGCAGTTGGAACCGAGAGATCAGGAAAGGAACCCTCGTGGATGAATCCTTAGCACTTTCCGTTGTCGTCCCCATTGACAACGAGGCGTCCGGCATCGAGAGGTCTGAGAAAAGTCTTATTGAGCGACTGGGGGGCTGTTGGTCGCGGAAAGACTCT
>DAOTTS010000038.1:0-22986 GCA_034437735.1 Anaerolineae bacterium | reverse complement strand
CTTCACCGGGTGTGGGTTGGGGACCTTCCGCGAGGTGGTGCGCTTGCTCTATCCCTTGAACGTCTCCCCCAGCTATGACATCGCCCACGCCCATAACATCTTCCTGCAGGTGGCGTTGGATACGGGGATCCCCGGCCTGATTGCCTATCTGGCGCTGTTGGGCGTCGCGATCGCCGTCGGCATCCGCGTCGCGCGGCAGGACGTCGCGTCGCGCCCGCTGGCGTTGGGATTGCTCGGCGGGCTTGGGGCCTTCCATCTCTACGGCATGCTTGACGCGCTGGCGCCGGGGTCCAAACCCGCGCTGGTCTTCTGGTACGCGCTGGGGCTGTTGAGCGCCCTCGCGCGGATGGGCGAGACGGAGCGTGGTGAGACGATGGACGATTGACGATGGACGATGTGTCACGTCCTGGTATATATTGATGGGGCGGGTTTCTTCATATACGAGGGGATAGGGTGATGCCACGAGAGCGTGATCGAGGGCGCGAAAGCGAGGCCGCGACCGGAACCGTCGAGCGGTTCCGTGCCTTGGTGCGCGAACGCCGCCGGGTTCAGGGACGGCGCCGGCGCAAGGAACTGGCCCGGCTGGTCAAAGCGGCAGCCGGTGTCGGCGTGGCGCGGATGGTCCTCTTCGGCTCGACCGCCCGGGACGAGGCGGGCCTGGCGAGCGACCTGGACCTGCTGGTCGTCTGGGAGACCGATCTGCCGTTTCTGGAGCGGACGGCGGCCCTCTACCGCGCCTTGCAGCCGCAGGTGGCGGTGGATCTGCTGGTCTATACGCCCGAGGAGATGGATCTGATGGCCGGTCGGCCTATCATGCGTCAGATTGAGCGCGAGGGGAGGATCTTGTATGAAGCATGAGGCTCAGAAACAGGTGGATGCGTACTATATTCCCACGCGTTATCCGAATGGGCTGCCCGATAGTATTCCGGCCCGTGTCTATACGCGGCCCGTGGCCGTTGAGACGCTGCGGATGGCGGATCGCGCGCTGGCCGTGGCGCGGGCCACGGTAAGACCTGAAGGCTAGATTTGCATCGATCTTCTTTAGCTGCCCTCGCCGCTTGCTCTGACTTATGTAGAGAACAGAGATGAATAAGTTTTGTTTGCTATATAGAGTACCGCCTGTCCTATCCCCTTGAGGTGCAGGGCGATGGCATGCCTGTTTTTGTCAAGCGAAAACAGCCATCGATGGGCGATGCAGCCCTGACTCTGAATCCTGAATCTCCACCGTTGATTCAAGCCGTGCCGTGAAGTATAATAAGTAGGTCGTGGGAGGTGAGAGTTATGACAACAACGGGAGAGATGACCATCGAGCAGATCGAAGCGCTCTTCGCCGCACTGGCGCCAGAGGAGAAGGTCCGCGTTATCAGTCACGGAGTGGCCCTGCGCCTGTCAGACCTGCAGAAACGTCACTTCCTGGCTGGGGGCAAGGTACGGCACTATGAGGAGAAATATCATACTGTGTTAGAAGTGCTCGAGGCCGAAGGCCTGCCGGAGGATGCGGGCTACGAGATGCATGAGGATTACGTGATGTGGCAGCACTGGAACGATGTCCTGCGGGAGACGGCGGAACGTATTGCTGTCTTGGAGAAGATTGCCGAACAGGGGCTCTACGTTGGAGAGTTAGTGGGTGCTGGCCAGTGAACGATTATTAGCGATCAGTGCACGATTCGGGTCTTGCGTGAAACGTCTCGTTCCGCTTGAACTCGATGGTGAAGCCCTGCGGTTAGTCCTTTACTTGAAGGATGGAACCAACCTTCGCGTGACGGAGCAATGGCAGGGACAAACGCTGAAACGTTACAGTTACTACTGGCTTTCATCATCCAACGCATTGAAGATTGGTTGGGATAACGCTCCGCACCATACGCAGCTGGGAACCTTCCCTCATCACAAGCATATGGGATCTCAAGCGGGACTTGCTTCTTCGCGTGAAACGTGTCTCGAAGATGTGATGCAAGTCATACTCAACGATGAAGACCCAGTTTGAGACTACCAAGGTCTTTGTGTTCGGAGAGGAAAGAAAATGCCAAGTGTCGCGCTTGTTTCCTTTGGCCGTCCTATTATGCGTTAGATTGAGGGCGAGCCGTCATTCCGAGTAAATGAAAGGCGTCTTTTGCTTGGAACGCATCGAGGACTCTTACCTTATTGAGACCTATGAGCAGTTGGGAAGGAAAGATTTCTCGACTCCGTGGCAAAAACCGACACTCCGCTCGAAATGACGGTGTTTGGGCCGGCAACGTGATAGGTAACTAGATTCGCAATTCACAATTCTGATAGGTCCACTGGATATGGAGGGAAGCGATGCATCCCGACCGGCAGCACCGATGCGCCGCGTTCGCCGCCGTCGCCCTGACCTGGGCCCTGGGCCTCCTGGACCTGGGCCGCAGGGCGCTGTGGATCGACGAGGCCGACAGCGTTTATTTCGCCGCCCACTCGGTGCGCCCCCTCCTCACCGCGCTGTGCGATCCCCATCCGCCCGGATACTACCTCCTGCTCAAGGGCTGGCTCGCGGGGGGGCGGAGCGAGGTCTGGGTGCGGATCCCCTCGGTGGTGATGGCGACGTTGGCCGTGGTGCTGGTCATCCGGCTGGGCCGGTTGTTGGGCGCCTCGCGGTCGGATGCGCAGGGGCGTTCGTTAGGTGCGCTGAGCGGCTGGCTGCTGGCGGTCTCGCCGCTGCACCTTGGGTACGGGCGCGAGGCCCGGATGTACGCAACCGTCACCGCTCTGGGGATCCTGGCGGTGATTCTGGCCCGCCGCTATGCGCGGACCTCGCAGTGGGCGGTGCTCGTGGGCTACGTGGGCGTGGCGGCGGCCGCGCTCTTCTGCGACCAATCGGCGGTGCTGCCGCTGGTGGGCGCAAACCTCCTCTGGGGCGCCTATTGGATCCGGAAGCGCGCACCGGGGCAGGCGCTCGTCTGGGGCAGCGTGCAGGTTGCACTCTTCGCCGGGTTTGTCCTCTGGCGCGGCCGGTATGGATATCCGTCCGGCGGCGGGACCGAGACGCTCTATCAGGCCACGATGCTGATGCGGGTATTGCAGCGCGTCGGGTTGGATCTCCCCCGCGCCCAGGTGGTGCGGATGCTGGGGCTCCTGGTGGGCGGCGGGGCGCTGGCGGGCGCGGCGCTCTATGTTGTGGCGCTGATGCGCGGCTGGCCGGCAGGTCTGGGGGCGCCGGTCTGGTACGGCCTCGCCACCCTCTTCGCGCTGGCCACCGTGGGGACGGCGGTGCCCCGGCTCTTCACCGTCAAACGGTTCCTGGTGACGATCTGGCCTTACGTCGTCCTGCTGGCGGCGTATGCGCTGCTGCGCCTGCGCGCCCCGGCATGGCTGCTGGGGGCCGGGATCCTGCTGTCGGGCGGCCTCGCGGTCGGGTCGATCCTGACCGTGCCCGCCGGGCAGTGGTCGGCGGCGGTGGCGCGGATGGCGCCGAGGCTGGCGCCGGGCGACGTGATCTGGGTCGATGAGCTGGCGGTTCCGGTCTTCGACTACTACTATGAGGGCGCCCAGCCCCGGGCGGTGCTTCGGGCCTCGCAGCTTGCGCGCTTTGCGGAAGCGTGGCGGGAGGCCGACGAGACGCAGCGGCTCTGGGTCGTCGTGGCGGCCGACGCCTATCGCGATCTGTTGGACTACCTGGCGCCGGCGGTCGCCGAGGCGCAGGTCTGGGCCGACGACCGGCCCAGCATCAAGGTCCGGGCGTACCAGCCCGCTCGGTTGGCCCCCGATGTCTCGCCGCTGGCGGACCGCGAGCTGCCCACCTGGCTGATCCATTGGCCGTCCCCCCTCGATCCGGCCTGCACCCCGGAGTAGTCCACGGGGTCTGCTCTGAAAATAAGATCCGTTTGTAGTAGGCGATTCATCGCCGTAATGCTCTTCCAAGCGAATGTGCATTTTAAACACGCACGGCGCTAAAGACGCCTACGGGTAAGGAGAGCACTTACCTGGCTACGAACCATTTTCATGATCTTTGGTGTGGGAATCAACATGGAAACTTCTTTGGAGATAGCAACCAGCAACCTCTGGCTAGTCATGCGTCTCCTTGCCCTCCGTCACCCTGACGCGTCATCCTGAGTGAAACGAAGAATCTCGAACACGGCACCGCTGGATGCACAATCACCGTCGTCGTCAGAGCCAGTCTCTTCCTTGCATAGGGCGCGCAAGCATCGATAACGCCTCTTTCTCTGAAAACAGCGCTGCGCACGCCCGGTCATTCGTTCATTCGTTTCCTATTCGTGGTCGGCCGTGTAGCCCATTCGTTTATTCGTTTCCCATTCGAGGTCGGCCCCCGCGTTTTGATCCACCGGAGGATTTGGGTACAATGGATACGGGCTGGTGTTAGCATCACAACGGAAGGAGTGGGACATGCAATATCGTGAATTTGGCAAGACCGGATGGCAGGTGTCGGCCACGGGCCTCGGCACGTGGAACCTGGGCAACCAGTGGGGGGAGATCGACGACGCGACGGCGTGGGCGACGATCCGCCAGGCGTTTGCGTCTGGCGTGAACCTCTTCGACGTCGCGGAGTCCTACGGCGTGCCCAACGGGCTCTCGGAGGAGCGCCTCGGCGAGGCGCTGGCGGGGATCCGCCACCAGGTCTACCTGGTGAGCAAGATCGGCCACTGGGGCAAGCGCACGGGGCAGGGGGTGCCGAAGACGTCGGTCGATATGATCCGCCTCTGCGCGCACGCCTCGCTGCACCGGCTGCAGACCGACTGGCTCGACGTGGAGCTCTGCCACGAGGGCAACATCGAGGACCCGAGCGTCTATCTCGAGGCGTTTGAGATGCTCAAGCAGCGCGGCCGCATCCGGGCGTACGGCATTTCGACCGACAGCCTGGACGTGCTCAAGCGCTTCAACGTCAACGGGACGTGCGACGTGGTCCAGGTGAACTACTCGCTGCTCAACCGCGCGCCCGAGGGCGACTTCCTCGACTACTGCCAGGCGCACGGGATCGCCGTGATGGTCCGCGGCCCGCTGGCACGGGGCTTGCTGGCCGGGAAGTACAACGAGGCGTCGGTCTTCACCGATTCGGTGCGGGACGCCTGGAATAAGGGCGGCGCCCGCCGGGCCGAGTTTGAGGCGAAGATCGCCCAGGTGGAGAAGCTCAAGACCCGCTTCGAGCCCGGGGACGAGATGGTCACCACCGCGCTGCGCTACGTGATCTCCCATCCCGCCAAGCCGGTGGCTATCCCCGGCGCGAAGTCGCCCCAACAGGCGGCGATGAACGCGGCGGTCGGGGATGCATTCTTCTCCGAGCAGGAGCTGGAGGACTTGCGGGAGCTTGTCAGCTGATATGACCGGTCGTGCGATGTCGGGACGCGGTCGGCGCGTTCCACGTTGGGCCCTGATCGCGCTCGGCGCCGGGCTGGCGTGGGGCGGGCTCCGCGTCCTGGCTTATCAGGTCGCGACGGCTCGCCTTCTCCACGTTCCGCCGCGCCTCGGGTCGCTGTCTACACGACGCCGTCCCTCGGCCTGGTGGCCCTCGTCCACGAGGGGCCGCCGGCCCAGATCCTGGCGGCGATGATCGAGGCCAATCCGGATCCGGATGCGCTGGCGCACCGTTTCCGCTGGCCGGACGGCCCTGAGCTTGCGTACGACGTGCACGCGCCCAGGCATCGCTGGGTGATGATTTCGGTCGACGGAGCGGGGCTCAACCGGGCGTTCGACCGCTGGCCTCTGTTGGCCGGCACTATGGGCTGACGTTGGATCATCGATGCTTCATTATCTTCTTTCTGGAGGCGTGAATGTTTGAGCTTAAGCCCGATTTCCCGGAGGTGTTGCAGCGGTATGAAGCCTGGTGGGCGTGCGAGATCGTCGACCGCCCGCTGACCTCGATCACGTTCCCCAAGCCGGCGTCCGAGCAGGTGCCGGTGCCCGACAAGGCGCACGAGACGCTGCGCGACCGGTGGATGGACACGACGTACACGGTCGAGCGCACAGTGGCCGAACTTACCAACACGGTCTATGCGGCCGATGCACTGCCGGTGACGATTCCCAATCTGGGCCCCGAGGTCTTTTCGGCCTTCTACGGATGCCCGCTTGAGTTCGGGGAATCGACCTCGTGGAGCGAGCCGGTCCTCGAGAGCTGGGAGCCGGAGGCGGTAGCCGAGCTGCAGCTCGACCGCACCAACGTCTACTTCCAGAAGATCCTGGAGCTCACCGACGCGCTGCTGGACGTCGGGCGGGGCCGGTTCATCGTCGGCTACACCGACCTCCATCCCGGCGGCGATGCCATCGCCGCGTTTCGCGACCCGGAGACGCTCTGCATCGATATGATCGAGCATCCGGACGCCATCAAGGCCCTGGTCGAGCAGATCACCGGCGATTTCCTGGAGGTCTACGACCTTTACCACGACAAGCTGTCGGGCGCCGGGATGCCCAGCACGACCTGGTTGAAGGCGACGTGCGAGGGGAAGTATCACGTGCCGTCCAACGACTTCTCCTGTATGATCTCCGACGCGATGTTCGAGGACGTCTTTATCCCGGGCATCATCCGCGAGTGCAGGCATATGGACCGGAACATCTATCATCTGGACGGCCCGCAGGCGCTGCGCTTCCTCGACTGGCTGCTCGCCCTCCCGGAGATCCACGCGATCCAGTGGGTGCCGGGCGCGGGGCAGAACGACTGGACGCAGTGGATCGATGTCTATCAGCGTGTGCAGGCCGCCGGCAAGGCGTTCTGCCTCTCCGTCCCGGTCTGGGAGCTCGACATGCTCTTTGAGGCGCTCCGGCCCGAGGGCGCGTGGGTGACGGTGGCCGGGGTCGCGGATCAGGATGAGGTGGAGGCGGTGATGCAGCGGATGGCGGGCTGGGGTGAGCCTACGGTTGTGCATAGTTGCTCATAGAACTAAAGATTACGAACGAATGTGGTTTCGTCAGTGGGGTGGGTGCTTGAACGTAAGGAGGCTGTGATGGTGGAACAGGCTGGGTCGTACCGACCGTTGAAGGCGGTCATGTTGGCTGCCGGGCAGGAGTCCATTGAGGAGGGGGGCGTGCCTATCGTCCTCGAGCCGCTGGGGGACCAGCGGATTATCGATTACGTCGTCCAGAACGCGCTGCAGCGGGTCGCGCCGGACGACCTGTACGTGATCGTCTCGGAGGCGGATGGGGCGGTGCAGGCCCATCTGGACGTGCCGGGCGCTCACTACGTTGTTCAGGATGAGCAGTTGGGGACCGGCCACGCGGTGATGCAGTTAGTCCCGATGCTCCAGGACTTTGCCGGCGACCTCCTCGTGCTCTACGCCGACACGCCGCTCTTCCGCGCCTCATCGATTCGCGGGCTGCTCAACCGGCACCGGCTGACGGAGGCGCACCTGACGCTGCTGACGGCCATCGTCCAGGAGCCGCTGCCCTACGGGCGGATCATCCGGGACACCAACGGGCGGATCCTCGACGTGATCGAGGAGACCGAGGCGTCGCCGGAGGTGCGCGAGATCCGCGAGCTCAACGTGGGGGCCTACGTCTTCAACGCCCAGGACCTCTTTGCGACCCTCGAAACCCTGACCCCGTCCCTGGATGAGGGGGAGTACCGCCTGACGGACACGGTGCACCGTATGATCCGGTCCGGCATGCGGGTGCGGAGCTATCAGATCTACGATCCCGACGAGGTGTTGGGGATCAACACCGGTGAGGATCTCGAGAAGGCGGCGTTCATCCTGGAGAAGCGCATGCACCGACCCCAGCGCCACGAGGAGCACAACGTCATCGCCTTCGGCACCGGTGGGTGGCGCGCGGTGATCGGCGAGGGGTTCACCCTGCACAACGTGCGGCGGCTCTGCCAGGCCCTGGCGAACGAGATCACCCGGCAGGGCGACGAGGA
Source organism: Anaerolineae bacterium (assembly GCA_034437735.1). Taxonomy (GTDB): domain Bacteria; phylum Chloroflexota; class Anaerolineae; order B4-G1; family SLSP01; genus PWVB01. The sequence goes on along the minus strand of DAOTTS010000038.1, from coordinate 15,173 downwards.
GCGCGGCGTCGTCATCGGGTACGACCGCCGGTTCCTCTCCGACCGGTCCACCGAGGCCGCGGCCGAGGTCTTTGCGGGCAACAACATCCCCGTCGTCCTGCTCAGCGAGGACGCGCCGACCCCGCTCATCACCTACGCCACGGCGGATCAACGCAGCGCGTACGGCTTGGCGTTCACCGCCAGCCACAACCCGCCGGATTGGAACGGGCTGAAGGTCTTCCACGGCGATGGATCGTTCCTGCGGGATGACGAGACGCGCGCCATCGAGGATGAGGTCAACGCTCTAGCGACGGAGGACGTCGTCAAGATCGACCTGGATATCGCGGTCGACGCCGGCATCATCCGGTATCAGGACTACACCAACGCCTACGTCGACGCGGTGGAGTCCCTGGTCGACCTCCAGGTGATCCGCCGGGGCGATCTCCGGGTGATGGTCGACCCGATGTACGGGGTCGGCCAACTGACCCTGGGCATCATCCTGACCGAGGCGCGGTGCCGGGTCACCTTTATCCACGAGCGGCACAACCCCCTCTTCGGCGGGCGCTCGCCGGCCCCGGACCTCGACGCTCTGCAGATGCTGATGACCCACGTCCAAAACGGCGACTACGACCTGGGCCTGGCGACCGACGGCGACGCCGACCGGATCGCGATCGTGGACGAGACGGGCAGCTACATCACGGTCAACGACGTGCTGCTGCTCCTCTACTGGTACCTGCAAGAGATCCGAGAGGAGTCGGGCGGGGTGGTCCGCAACCTGGCCACCACCCACCTCCTCGACCGTCTGGCCCACCACTTCGGCGAGGAGGCCTACGAGGTGCCCGTGGGCTTCAAGCACATCTCCGCCGCGATGATCGAGCACGACGCCCTGCTCGGCGGCGAGTCCAGCGGCGGGCTCACCATCCGGGGGCACATCCGGGGCAAGGACGGCATCTTCGCCTCGGCCCTGGTCGTCGAGATGCTTGCCAAGACCGGGTCGCGGATCTCCGACCTGCTGGACCACATCTACGGGATCACCGGGCGGCTCTATGCCATCGAGCGCAACCTCCCGGCCACCTCGGAGATGCGGATCGTGATCCCGCGCCGCCTCGCGTCCCTGATGGAGGCCCAGGCCGAGGCACCGATCGACCTGGGGCCCTACACGGTGCAGCGGATCTCCACGATGGACGGGTGGAAGTTCTTCTTTGCCGACGACAACTGGGCGCTGCTGCGCTTCTCCGGCACCGAGCCGGTCCTGCGCATCTTCGCCGAGGCCGATTCCGAGGCGAAGGCCGATGCGCTGATCGCGCACTTGAAGGAGCGGGTGCTGGGGTAGAAGTCGTGGTTGAGTCTTAGCGCGACGAGGTTCATCAAACGCCATCGCGCCCATCCCGGGATCGGGATGGGCGCGACCGCGTCCTCGATCAGATCGGCTGCCCGCGCGGCGAGAGCTGCGCGATAATCCCCCCGTCGACGTAGATCGTCTGCCCGGTGATGGTGCGCGCGTCCTCCGAGGCCAGGAACGCGACGGCGGCCCCGATGTCCAGCGGACTTCCAAACGCCCGCAGGGGGATCCGCTCGACGACCGCCTGCATCCTCGGGGTGTCCGGCGAGGGCCACCGCTCGGTGTGCGTCGCGCCCGGTGCGATCCCGTTGACCCGGATGTCGTGGTCGGCCAGCTCCAGAGCCATTGCCCGCGTCATCGCGTCCAGCGCGCCCTTGGTCACGTCGTAGGGCAGGCCGCGCCAGTGGGCCTGGAGCCCGCCCACGGAGCTGATGTTGATGATGTTGCCCCCGTGCGCGTCGTCCCGCATGATCGTCGCGGCCCGCTGGGCGCAGAGGTAGGGTCCCCGGACGTTGGCGGCCAACTCGCGGTCGACCAGGTCGTCCTCCACCTCGAAGAAGTGCTTGCGGGTGAGGATCGCCGCGTTGTTGACCAGCAGGTCGACGGTGCCGAAGGCGTTCACCGTCTCCGTGAAGAGCCGGTCCACGTCCTCGGTCTTCCCCACGTCCCCCGGCACGGCGATCGCCTCGGCGCCCACGGCGAGCAGTTCTGCCGTGGTCTCTTCGACCTTCGAGACGGTCCGGCTGTTGATCACTACCTTCATCCCCTCCCGCGCCAGGCGCATCGCGATGCCGCGCCCGATCCCCCGGCTGGAGCCCGTCACAATGGCGACCTTGCCCTCGAACTCGGGATAGCGCTGTGGAATGGCGTCGTACTGCTCTCTACTATCGGTCATGAACGTATCCTCATTTCTTTGTCGTGGAGCGTCGAGCCGTCAACGAGGTAGAGTTCGCCCTTGATAAACCCCTCGTAGGTGCCCCGCTTGTCAAATCTGACGTTGTAGCTCTGCATAATCGGGCACGCTTCGATAACCTGCCGGATCTTCTGAAAGTACGTCTCAATCCGCAAAGCGGATCTCCCGCAGGGTTTTCGCTTTCTCGTGAAGCCGTTCGAGCATCCGATGTTCCCCGACCCACTCCGCGAACGCCAGGGTCTCTGCCAGGTCGTCGCGCTCGTAACGGCGGAGGAACTCCTCCGTGGAGAGGTTATATTCTGCTTCGAAGGCCTGCAATCGCGCCTCTGTCCGTTGGATCCCGGCGTGGAGCAGCCGCACCTCGTTCTGAATGGCAGCCTCGATCAGGGGCCGCAGCGGTCGACTGCTCGACGAGGTTAACTTGAGCACAGACATAGGTCCTCCTGATGGGCTTTGAGCCTGATTCAATCTTGCTTACATTATAACAGCGGGGAGTGGGGGAACAAGGGTATGGACGAACGCCAGAATGCTCTCCGTCGTGTGCATCCGTGAGCCACCCGGGTTCAGCGCGGGGGATCGCCCCAGTCCGGCACCTCCAGGATCTCGCCGTCTCGGAGCGCCGACTTGTGCGCGGTCGCGCCCGCGGCCATATACCGGACGGCGTCCCAGACGCTGACCGCCGGCACGCGGTCGTGGGTTACGGCGTCCACGAAGGCGTGCACCAGATAGGCGTGAGAGCCGCCGTGACCGCCGAGGTAGCCCTCGCCCGTCACGGCGCGGAACGCCTCCACCACCTCGTCAGGGAGCGGATCCCGCATCGCGTCGGCGGCCAGCGGCGTGGCGCCGTCTTTGTCCACCCAGGCGTCCTGCTCAAAGCTGCCCTGCGTGCCGTAGATGCGGAAGGTCTCCCGCTCTGTGTGGCCGATCTCGCGGCACTCGCAGATGCGCATGGTGGCGCCGTTGCTCATGGTGAAGAGCGCCGTTTCATTGCTGAACGCGTAGTCCGCGAAGTACGGATCCGCCGTGCGGTTGCGGTACCCCCACGCGCAGACCTTCACCGGGTGCGCATCCATCACGCTGATCGGACCGCTGGTGGAGTGGGTGGGGTAGTGCATCGGGCCGTTCTTCACGCCCCGCGCGCGGTAGGCGGCCTCCCGTGCCAGCCACGCCTCCCCGGCCCGTCCGCTGAGCCGGTGCTTCCGCACCTCGCGGAGGTTGGTGTGGGCGTCGACGTCGTGGAAGTACTCGCCCTCGGCGTAGACGAAATCCCCGAAGGCGCCCTCGGCCGCGCGCCGCCGGCAGTACATCGCCTGCGGGCGGTAGTAGGTGGTCTCCCCCAGCATGTAGTGCTGCCCGGTTGCCTCCACGGTGCGGACGAGCCGGTCGCACCCATCGAGGATCTCGTACGCGTCCGGGACGCTGATGACCGGGACGGCGCTGTAGACGTGCTTGCCCGCCCGCATCACCTGGATGGCCTGCGGGGCGTGCAGCCACGGCTGGGTGATGATGGCCAGTGCGTCCAGGTCGCTCGCGCAGATGGCGTCCAAGGACGGGTAGAGGTCGTCCGGATCGAGCTTGGCCTGCCATGCCGGGCGGTCCAGATAGCGCGCCATCCGCTCCTGCTCCAGGTCGCACAGCGCGATGCGGTCGACCTCCGGGTGGCTCATAAAGAGGTCGGCGAAGGCCCGGCCGAACGAACCGAGCCCAACAAGTCCGAGGCTGATACCCATTATTTCACTCCTTCATAGGATTGTCTATGAGCGTCTTGTGCTTACCATTCCATCTCCCTGAGCCACGCACAGGAGAGATCCATCCACGTGGCGATGTGGGGGTTGTCCGGTGCCAGTCCCAGGCCGTGCCGGCCGTGGGGGTAGACGTGCAGCTCGAACGGCACGTCGTGCTGCCGGAGCGCCGTCGCAAACGCGAGGCTGTTCTCGACTGGGACGGACGAGTCGTCGGCGGTGTGCCACAGGAACGCCGGCGGCGTCGCGTCGGTGACCTGCTGCTCCAGCGACATCAGATCCAACGCGGCGGGGGCGGGATCGGGGCCGAGGAGGTTCTTGAACGAGCCCGCGTGCCGGCTGGCGCCGGCGCTGATCACCGGGTAGCCGAGAATCAGGGCGTCCGGCCGGCACGGGGTCGCCTCTGGGAGCCCGTGCTTGTAGAGGACGTCGAGGTCGTAGTGGACCCCCAGGCTCGCGGTGAGGTGCCCGCCCGCGGAAAACCCGCAGACGGCGACGTGATCCGGCTTGACGTGCCACGCCTCCGCGCGTTGCCGGACGATCTGGATCGCGCGGGCCGCGTCCAGGAGGGGCTCCGGGTGCCGGTGCGGCGCGACCCGGTACTGCACGACGAAGGCGTGATAGCCCGCCTCGTTGAAGGCCCGCGCGACGGGCTCCGCCTCGTGCGGGGCGCGCGTCGAGTAGCCGCCGCCGGGGCAGACCAGCACGGCGCCTCGGTCGGCGTCAGATTCCAGGTGGTAAGCTTCCAGCCACGGCCGGAAGGGCAAATCCGGCGACGCGCCCGGCGGCACATCGTCCCAGAGGGCATAGTGTCCGATGGGAAGGTCGGTCATAGGATGGCTCCTTTTGGGTCATGTCACGTTCGGCGATGCGTCTCAGTACTTCCAAGACGCTCCGAGTCCCCGTCCTCGGGGACGGTTACACGAGATATCTGCGCTCTATTTCCTCTCGAAACGGGTAGGTCGACGACGGTTCGTTAACTACCTGCGTCCGGATCGACGACGCCGTTGGCGATCAGCCACTGCAGCGACTCGCGCGCGGCTTGAAGCGACGTGTAGCGCGGGCGGTAGTCCAGCAGGCGCCGGGCCTTGGCGATGCTGTAGCAGTTGGGGCTGTGGTCAAGGTGCCCCCGGCTTGCGTCGGCGTCCGTCTCGGACACGGTCGTCTGCCACGTCTCGAACGGCGCGAAGTCCAGGTCGGCGTCCTGTCCGAACCAGCCGGCGACCGCCTCTGCGTACCCCCGCAGGGTCAGGGCCGCCGGGGAGACGGCGTGGAAGCTCTCGCCGATGGCCAGGTTCAGGGTCTGCAGCGCTTTCACGAAGAGCTGGGCGACGTCGTCCGCATGGACGTGGTGCACGATCGCCTGCCCCTCGTCGGGCAGCGTCACCTTTTGCCCCTGCGCCAGCGCCGCGTACACCTCGGGGTTGAAGTTGGCCGCCGGGTTCAGCGAGACCCAGCCGGGACCCGAGATGTGCCCGGGCAGGATGCAGGTCGCCGGGAAACCCTCCTCTCGCGCCATACGGTGGAGATAGGCCTCGATTGCGGCTTTCTTGGTGCCGTAGTCGCCGATGGGGCGGCGGGGTTGATCCTCCGTCACCGGGATCGTGACGGTCTTGCCGTGGACCCAGACGGTGCTGCAGTGCAGAAATGCCCGGACCTCACCCTGCAGCGCCTCGACGATCTGCCGGGCGCTCTCCAGGGTGAAGCAGATCATATCGATCACGGCGTCCGGCTCGAGCGCGCGGACGGCTTCACCGAACGTTCCGGCCCGCTCCTGCTCGGTGCGATCGAGGGTCACGTGCGCAACCGACGCCCACGCGCCGTGGGGCTGATAGGGTTCGCGCTGCCCTCGGCTGACTTCGGTGACGGTGTGCCCGGCTTCGACCAGCCGGGGGACGAGATAGGTGCCGACGTGTCCGGTACCGCCAATGATGACGATGTGCATGGTAACCTCCTTGTTTCTGAAAACACAACGATTTCTCGGCCTAAGCCGTTTCTTGATAATCGATGGTCACGTCCAACTCAAGGGCCTCCAGCGTCTCATTGGGCACGACCTCGACGTCGACGCCCTGCGGGGCCTGGATTTCGATCTGGAGGGTGTTTCCGGTTCGGCGCCAGCTGACAGCCAGGGGGCCGTGGGGCGTGGCGACCGACCCTCGCGCCCAGTCCAGATCGTACATCCGGGGGCTGATCTCGAAGGCGCGGCTGCCCGGCGCCGTGGGGTAGATGCCGAGGATGATGCGATTCAGGAAGAGGACCGGGGCCGAGGACCACGCGTGACAGTGGCTGCGCGTGGGAAAGCCTTCGGGGTGGACGCTGCTGCTGGGAAAGACCTCCCAGACCGTGGTCGCGCCGGCCTCCAGCATCGGGACGTACGCCTCGTAGATCGAGTCGAGGATGGCGTCCGGCTTCCCCGCCTTCTCCAGCGCTTCGTAGTAGTACATAATCGCGAAGGGCGAGCCCACCCTGACCATATCCTCGGGGGGATGGCGCACGTTCTCCAGCGCTGCGTCGGCGTGGGCCGGCTCGATGATGTCGTAGAGGAGCGCCAGGAAGCTGGTGTGCTGGGAGGTGGACGGGCTGAGCCCGCCGTCAGCGTGGATGCTGTCGGGATAGGCTTGGGCCTCGTCATCCCAGAGTTTGTTGATGGCGGTGCACAGCTTCCGCCGGAATTGGGTCAGCCACGTCTCCTGGTCGGGCGTTCCGACGATGGAAGCGCAGGAGAGCGCCGCGTTGATCGCGCCCACCAGCAGCATGCTGTTGTGGAGCACGATCTCGTGCTCGTCGTCGATGCCGGACCAGTCGAACATATTCCAATAGGGCCCTGAGAAGAGCCCCCATTCGGGATCGAGGTGGGCCTCTGCGCCCTCGAGGTTGCGGATGACCCACGGCCATGCCTCCTCCAGGAACGCGCGGTCGCCGCTATACGCGTAATAGTCCCAGACCGAGATGCCCCAGAGAAAGCTCCACGCCGGCAGCAGCACGTCCCACGCGGACGGCACCTGGCATCCTACGATGGGATACCGCTCGACCGACTGTCCTGCCAGGCGGATGCACCGGCGCCCGATGTCCATCGCGTTGAAGACCGGGTAGCCGAACGCGGCCTCGTTGCGCGCGTCGCCGACCCACAGGGTCTGCTCGTAGAGCGGGCAGTCGGTAAACGTGTCCTCCATGCAGAGTTTCAGGGTCCGTGCGGAGATCGCCCAGATGGCGTTCAGATCGGCGTCGCTGCAGCGGAAACTGCCCGACCGGTCGACGGGATAGGTCGACGCCACGACCTGGAATTTGCGTATCCGGACCGGTGCGTTCTGGTTCCGCAGGGTGATAAAGAGATAGCGTCCCGAGCGGCGCTTCGTCGAGGTGAACCGGTTGCGCCCCTCGCGGGTGATGTACCGCATCCCGTTGCGATTGCCCCGGGTGTGCTGGATGCGTCCATCGGGCGCGATGTACTCCACGCCGTAGCATTCGATCTCGACCTCGGCCTCGGCGATGAGTTCGAGATCGTAGTAGCCGATGACCTGCTCGCCCAGGTCGTAGACCAATTCGAGGTCGCCCTCGGGGTCGGGTTGCACGACCGTGTAGGCATCGTTGTCGTAGATCAGGCCGGAGGGATGCGCGATGCGATCCCGGGCGCCGCCCAGAACCCGGCGTCCGGTGAAGTGCCAGTGGGTGTCCTCGACGAACATTGCCGCACGATCCAGGACGCGAGCCTGATCGCTCAATTGCTCGCGGAAGTCCTCGATCGACGCGATGCCGGTCCCGAGCGTCCGGATCTTCCCCTCGTAAAGGTCGAGTTTCATCTGCAGGGCTTCGTTATATCCGTACGAGGCCCGGCGCATATCGTTATCGGCGTGACTGTACTCGGCGAAGGGGATCCAGCACCAGGGATTGTCGGACGTCTCGTCGATGGGGTTGTGGAGCCGGAGGCCCTGCGGCGGCTCGACGATCCGCAGCGTCCGCTCCTTCTGGTGGCCGGTGGGCGGATTGACGAAGGCCAGGACAAGGTGCGCGCCCTCCCGGAGCGTGAGGGTCCGCTCGTCGCGCAGGTCGCCGTCGACGTACAGGTCGAACCCCTCCGTGTGGAAGGTGACCGGGCCTGTCTCCTCAAGGGTCAACCGGGTGCCCATACCGCTCATTTGCGTGACGTTGTGATTGGCCTCGATTAGCATCGGATGTTCCAGACGCGTCGCCGGCAGACAGAAGTTGAGCCCGTCGATGGGCCGCACGAGGTTGGCGTCGTGAAACGCGACAAAGGCGGTGGGCTCTCGGGTGAGCAGTTCGACGTCCCGGGGGGTGAGGTCGTGCCAGGGGCCGTCGTCGGCGTCGAAGAGGACCCGGGCGGGGGTGAAATCGAGCGCCTCCTCCAGACGGGCGTCGTAATCCTCCTGGGGCTCCATCTGGATGCTGATCTTGGGCGTGTTTGCCCGCCACGCCGGCGCCTGGGCGGCTTCCCAGTTCCCATCGGTCGACAGGATGAGCGACTCAGCACCCCCGTTGTCGGTTGCCAGCTCCGCCAGGATGCCCGCTTGCTTGGGGACGGTGTGGAAGGTGCCGGTGCCCCAGTACCTGGCAATGATCCGGATTGTGTTCTCGCCGGACCGCAGATACGTCGTCACGTCGATCTCGTCGTACTGATAGTGCTCGGGCCAGCTCCGGCACGGCCCGTCATTGACCCACCGTCCGTTGATGATCAGGCGGTACGCACTGTCCGCCGTGATGCGCATGACGGCCCGACCGGATGGCTCCATGTAGAACGTACGCCGGGCGATAACGGTCTGATTATAGCCGTAGACGTCCGACGTCTGGCTCCAGATCCACTTAGCTTGACTGAACGCGGGTGTTGACGCTGTCTTGGACACGGATAGTGACTCCTTTATGAGTGGCTTGATTGACCAACGTTGAGGGGAAATTGTCTACTGTCGATGGGATTAAAGGCTGCTGACGGCGCGTGCGATGAGTGCGCTGAAGTCGGGGCTGAGGAACCACTGCCAGATATCCGGGTAGGCGTCCAGCAGTTCCTGAATCTCGCCTTGCTTATCGGCGTGATAGCGCGCGACGTCGGGCGCGATGACCAGCAGCGTCTCGATAGACTTTGACTTCATCTTCTTGGGCTCGTTCAGCGTCCCCCACATCCAGAAGTTCCGCAGCTTTTGCGTCGCGACGATGGCATCCTGCAGATCGCCGAGGTGATCCTGGACGACCTTCAGGTGATCGACGATCGCGTCGGTCTCGGGTCCCAGCATCTCCTCAAAGAACTCAAGCGCGTACCGGAGGTTCTTAGCGGCGATGCGCAGGCGGTGGTACCGCTCCAGGGGGACGTCCGGCTTCAGGATCCAGCCGTTGAAAGCCCGCACGTGCGCCAGCCGTTCGTAAATCACGGTGGGGACCACGTGCCGTACCCGGTGGGGGACGATCGTGCCATCCGATTGTTCGGGATCCGGCGCCGGCATAGGAGCGTCCAGGAAATCCTCGAAGGTCTCCTTGAACTCGCAGTAGCGGTCACCGTCCAGGTAATCAATCAGCGTATCGCGAGCCTTGCGGTGGGCTTCCGTCCAGGCGCCCATCAACGGATCCAAATCCGGGCTCCTGCTCTCCGTCTTGGCTTCGATGTAGCGCTGGGTCTTCTCATAGTAGACGTCCAGATCCCGGACGGCGCCCAGTGCCTTGCTCGTTCGCTTGATCGCTTTGCGGTGGGATTTGATGGCCTTCCAGTCGATGTACGGTTTGAAGATCTTGAGCGCCGCCCGCATGCGTCGTGTGGCCACCCGCATCTCGTGCAGTTCTTCGATGTCCTCGTCCGCCCGGGTGCCCGCTTCGGCGTCGAGCATGCATTCAAAGTGAAACCGCAGCGTCTTTCGCGCGGCCTCAGGCATTGTGTCATCCGGGACGATGCCCGGGCTATCGGAGGATGGGTTGGCATGCGCCGGCTCTGGCGTTGGCGTCTCGGTGGCGTCCTGGATGTCGTTCAGGATCTTATCGGGGAAGACCCCGAGCTGCTCTTTACGGAACCGCGCAAGCCAATATCGTACCGTTCTGGGTGCGAGTCCGGCGTCCGACCCCGCCGCTGCTTGGGTCTTCCCCTGATGGAGCGCGATCAGGGCCTTGGCCCGGCGGCCGTAGGTGTTGTCACGGTGTGCGAGCTGTTCGAGTGCTTGGTACTGTTGATGGGTGAGGAGGCTTTCCTCCTCGTACCCATGGGGGGCTGTGGGTTCGGTGTCGGGGGATGTCTGCGCGGTCCTCTGACGTTGCTGAGGTGCGCGGGATCCCGTTTCGACTGGGAAGGGCGTGTCCTGGCGGCGTGACGTTTCGCTAGCCTGCGTGCTTTGTGTTGCCACTCTTGCCCTCCTCGATCAATGAAGGGTGACGATGGGTGAGTCCCTTAACCGGGGTTGGGACCCGGGTAGGCTTGTGGAAGGCCCGGAGAAAAGTTTAACAGGATATGACTGATCCGCGCATAACCATCCAAATGTTCTACCATCCCCGATGGGATGCCCGAATTTGTTCAGTTCATGTATTCGGATCAGTAAGCGTTAACGTCATGATAACATAAAAGCGCGGGCGCCGCAATTTGATTTCTCGACGAAAGTTTTGTATAATATTTATATGAGATATATAAGATAAAACTAGGATGAACAAAGGAGGGCCAGGCTATGGAACAGGTGAAGTACGTTTTGGTGGGTGGCGGCTTGACGTCATATAAGGCGATCGCCGGCATCCGGTCGGTCGACGAGGAAGGATCGATTCTGTTGGTCACGAAGGAACCGCACGTTCCTTACGATCGTCCCCCGTTGACCAAAGGGTTCTTGCGAGGTGAGACGGAGAAGGACGCGATATTCTATGAGTCGGCGGAGGATCTGGCGGAGCGCAACGTGACGGTGAAGATGGCCGATCCTGTGGTGGCGTTCGATACGGCTGCGAAGACGGTGACGCTGGAGAGTGGCGAGTCCTATGGCTTTGATAAAGCCCTCTATGCCACCGGTGGACACCCCTTCGTCCTAGATCTGCCGGGCGGCGATCTTGAGGGCGTGTACACATTGCGGACCGTTGAGAATTCGGAGCGGATCAAGGCGGAGGCCCGGGAAGGACAGCGGGCCGTGGTCATCGGAGCTGGGTTCATTGGGATGGAGATCGCGGCTTCGCTCACCGGGCAGGGCGTCGACGTCACGGTGGTTGAGACGCTGCCTCGGATCTGGGCGCGTTTCGTTGATGAGACCCTCTCCGGCTACTTTGAGGATCTGTATGCCCTGAAAGGGGTGACCCTCCGCACGGGCGAGACGGTAGCGCGGTTCGAGGGCACCGATCGCGTCACGTCGGTGGTCACCGCGTCCGGTGAAGAATTGGCGTGTGATTTCGTCGTGATGGCGGTCGGCATCCGGCCGAACACCTCGCTCGCCGAGGAGGCCGGGTTGGAGGTCGAGGACGGCGTGGTCGTCGACGAATATATGCGGTCCTCCCATCCGGATATCTACGCGGCCGGCGACGCGGCGCGTTTCTACGATCCGATCTTTGGGAAGCAGCGCCGGGTGGAGCACTGGGGACAGGCCGATTACTCCGGCGAGTTGGCCGGGAAGAATATGGCGGGGGCGGAGGAGCCCTACGACATGGTCACCTACGCCTGGTCCGAGATCTTCGATCAGCACCTCGAATTCGTGGGCGACGAGACGGAGTACGATGAGGTATGGCTGCGCGGGAGGCCGGGGAAGGGTCCGTTTACCGTCCTTTATCTGCTGGACGACGCGCTCCGGGCGTTCTTTGGGGTCAACACCGGCACCGACGAATTTGGATCCCTTGAGGCCCTTATCCGCAGTGGGCAGTCCCTGCGCGAGCACCGAGAGACGCTGGAAGATCCGGAGGCCGATCTGGATTCGCTGGTTGCCTAAGTAGGCGCGAAAAAGTATCTTAACGTCGCTCGTAGCCCCCGTCCCCAGGGTCGGGTGTTAAGGAAATTTTGCGGAGTTACTTAGGTTTGCCGTTTGTTCAAGGCGCGATCACACCAAGGCCCGGAGGAATCCGGGCCTTTTATCTGCTTCGGGGTTGTTCAGACGACCTTTTAGACGGTCTAGACGGTCTGGGTGGCCTCGGTTTCGACCTTCTCCGCCCGCCGCCGGTTGAGAGAGACGATGGCGACGCCGGCGATCACGGCCGCGCCGCCGATGGCCTCCTGGATGCTGGGATGGGTGCCGAAGAGGATCCACGCCCAGAGGGAGGCCGCGATGGGGCTGAGGGTCAGCACGATCGTGTGGTAGCTCATCGTCAGCATGCGCAGCGCACGGTAGTAGAGAAGCCGGCTGATGACGACATCGAAGGTCGCCGTCAGGATAATCAGGAGCCACGCCCGGCCGCCCGGCCACGCCCACTCGAGGCTGACCGAAGCCAGCCCGAGCAGGACGATCGAGGTGGCCAAAAGCCGGAAGAAAAAGAAGCTCATCAGATCGACGTCGTCGCCGTAACGCTTGGCAATCGCTGCGTGGAGAGCGTACATCAGGGAGGATCCGACGACCAGGAGCGATCCCAGGCGCAGATAGTTTCCCGGTTGGAACGAGATCACGAAGACCCCGATCAGGGATAAGGCCGATCCGATAACTTGCTGCGTGCTCCATTCGTCGCCGAGCCAGACCACGCCGAAGATCAGGCCGAAGAGAATCGAGGTCTTGCTGAGCAGGGAGGCCGTGCCCGGATCGATCAGCGCCACCACTTCGTAGTTGATCCGGGTGCTGATACCGATCAGCAGGCCGATGGAGACGAAGAGGCCCAGATGGGTCTTGAGCACCCGCCAGTCAAGCTCGCCCCGGATGAGAGAGAGGATGCCGACCTCCACGGTGCTGACCGTCAGGACGTAGGTCACCGAGAGGGCCGGGGGGAACTCCGGCAGCAGCAGCCGTGCGAAGACGAAGTGCATACTGTCTAGGATCAGCAGGGCCGCCAGCACACGGAGCTGGCGGCCCTGGGATTGCGTTGCAGATTGGGTGTCTCGGTTACGCATCGGGATGAAGCGGTTCCACCGTCTCGTCGGGGTCCATCCCGGCCTCACGGTACTTATCCAGCCGGCTTGCTTTGTCATTGTTGGCAATGCCTCGGGCGATCTCGGCGACATCGGCAACGTGGCCCCGGGGCACGATGATGACGCCGTCGCCGTCGGCGACGACGATATCGCCGGGGAAGACCCGCACGCCGCCGCAGGCGATCGGTACGTTCTCGGCATCCCATTCCAGACGTCCGGGGCGGATACCACGGGCGATCCGCCGTGAGTAGACCGGCACCCCTTGCTTGATCAACTCGTCGGTATCCCGGCATCCGCCGTTCGTCACGACCCCGCGCGCGCCGGCATTGATCCAACCCTGGGCGTTGTTCGAGCCGATGAATCCTACGTCGCCCACTTCGGCGGCGTCGATGACGATGATCTCCCCCGGATGGATCGGCTCCTTGGGGCCGGGGGCCAACGCGCGGTACCAACGGGATTTCCAGGCTTTGTAATCCTCCAGCGACATCGGGCGCGGCACGACGCGGTTTGTCGGCACAAACCGGACGGTGTGGGCGAGGCCCACGATCCGGTGCTTGAAGGCGTCTGTGTCCCGCCAGAGCGGGCGAATCTGCCAGTCCATCGTGCAGGTGTCGATCAGTCCGATGGCATCGAGGCCATCGCAGACGTCGGTCACCCGAAGTCCTTTGAATTGTGCCAACAGCGCCTTGGTTTCGTCAGTCATTGGTGGCTCCTTTGTTAGGGGGTGTTGGGTTTGGCGCCCTGCCAACCCTTTTCCATCTGTGCAGCTAACTCGTCGATCATCGAGGCGTAGTCCGCCTGCACGGCCAGGTTGACGTTCTCCTGGGGATCCTCCTGGTGGTCGTAGAGCTCCCGGGCCAGTACCTCGTCGGTCTCGGTGTCGCGCCACTCCGTGTAGCGGTAGCGGTCGGTCCGCATCGTCGTGCCCATCACGTCTCCGCCGCGTCGCGGATACTGGCTGAAGGCCGCGGTCTTCCAGTCACGGTTGGCATCCTCGAGCAGCGGGACGAAGCTGGTCCCCTCCGTGTGTTCCGGGATCGGCAGCTCGCACAACTCGCAGAGGGAGGGATACATATCCACGAACTCCACCAGCGCATCTGTGGGCTGACCGCCCTCATACCCCGGCGCCTGGATCAGCATCGGGGCGCGGGCGTCGATCTCGAAGTTGGTGTGTTTGCACCAGCTATCGTGCTCGCCCAGCTTCCAACCGTGATCCCCCCAGAGGATGACGACGGTGTTCTCCCGCAGGCCAAGGCGCTCCAGCTCGTCGATGACCTTGCCGAACTGCGCGTCCATGTAGGTCACGCACGCGGCGTAGCCGTGGATGAGCTTGCGCGCGATCTCGTCAGGGACGCGCCCCTCCTCGGGAATGCCGAAGTACCCACGTAACTCGCCGAAGTTGGTCAGCGAGAAGGGCGTCACGCCCTCCGGTTCGAAGGGGTTCGCGGCCAGCGGGATGGCATCCCGATCGTACATATCCCAGTAGCGCTTGGGTGCGTTGAAGGGCAGGTGCGGTTTGTGGAACCCCAGGGCGAGGAAGAAAGGACGGTCCAGGGTCGCCAGGTCTTGCAGCGCCTCGATGGCGGCCTGCGCGTCCTTGCCGTCGTGGTAGCCCTCGTCAGGCACGTCTGCGGCCTCGAACGCCGGCCCCAGACCGCGCCGGGAGCTGCCCGTCGCCTTCTGCTCGGCGTCGGTCTGCTTGATGACCTCGATGGCCTCGTCGGTGAGATAGCCCCGGCCCTTCCAGTCGCCCTCCGACCGGAAGGGCGGGCGGCTCCAACCTTCCAGGTCGTCCTGCCGGTGGTGATAGATCTTGCCGATGGAGACGGTCTCATAGTCGTGGTTCTTGAAGTGCTGGGGCAGGGTGACCACGTCGGGCATCACACTGCGCAGGGGGGTCTGCAGGTCGTAGATACTGGTCGTCGCCGGGCGGCATCCCGAGAGCACGCTGGCCCGTGAGGGGGCGCAGACGGCCTGCTGGCAGTAGGCGCGTTTGAAGACCGTGCCGCGCGCCGCCATCTTGTCGATGTTGGGTGAGAGAATCCAGTCAACTCCGTACGCGTTCAGTTGGGGGCGTAGGTCGTCGACGGCGACAAATAGGACATTGAGTTGCTTTTCAGACATCAATAGCCTCCTGATGAGTAAAGGTACATTCCATGCTGTTATCATACAGCAAGATGGCAAAGATTGACAATG
>DAOTTS010000037.1:0-24388 GCA_034437735.1 Anaerolineae bacterium | reverse complement strand
ACGACAAATGTTGGGCCAGCTTTAAACCACCCCCATATATGGTCATAGAACGCTTGATAGCGTCAGATATAGGAGGTGAAAAAGCTTGCTCGGCCCACAGTGCTTTTTTTACCCCACGAATCTGCGTAGACCCTTGATTCTAAGGAATGAATGAAACGCCTGATGAACATATATCCAATCG
This sequence comes from Anaerolineae bacterium, assembly GCA_034437735.1. GTDB lineage: Bacteria > Chloroflexota > Anaerolineae > B4-G1 > SLSP01 > PWVB01. Next base: position 24,207 of record DAOTTS010000037.1, on the reverse strand, counting down.
GCATCTTCTATTCGAAGTTTCTGGGAAGATCCTGGATGAAGATAGGACCACTGGATATAAGAGTATTGATCATCTTCTCGTTCTACACCAACTATCCCAACTCGATAAAGAATAGCCAGCATACGTTCCAAAAAATCCTCATACGCACCTGAGTAAAAGCATTCTTCCGCTATTGTGAGTATTTTGTCCTTCTGAGGGCCCTGAATCAAAAATTCCAGAAGGAGTTCATCGATTTTATCAAGTATATCGGCTTTTTTGAAACGTTTTGGGTAACCCTTAAGAAACTGTGCCAGTTCTATGAGGTTTGGATAATCTGCTGACCATTCATCTGCCAATGCACGTAGCCTCTGGAGAGAATAACGCACTTCAGCTCGTTTAAGTGTTCGAACAGAAATTTTCGGCTCTTCAGTGGATAGCGCAATGCACTCGTTAAAAAACATGATAGCTCCTCTGGGAGTAAGCATTGTTCTAGATAGGATATAATCCTTTGGATCTCTGTCATTGACTTTGTGGGGCAAAACATCATTCAGATGCACATCTACGTTAGTGTAATGATCCTCAAATAACTGATTGACTCTTCGATCAAGAACTTCGATGATGTCCTGTTCTTGCCAATATAAGGGTAAGTACATTGATTGATATTTCTCTTCCTGATAGCCTGAACTCCTAGTATATTGGAACACACGGTCTAGTAGATCTACTCTCATAGCGATGATAATTTTAGCCATCTCAATATCGCTGTTTATCGTGCGTATAGTTTCCAGTAAAGCACGTATGAGATTATATCTTAAGGTATCATTGATCCAGTCTTCATCTAGGCGGTCAATTGTTATAAAATAGGCGTGCTGACGATCATCTAGGATTTCGCTATCCAGCATTTTGATTATTTCTGAGAGTTTATACATCTGGACCCGATTGACTACATCTTGTCCTTTCTTGCGTACCTCCGCTTTGGTTTCTTCAGTAAGCTTAGTCGCTTGTTGAGTATTGAGTCCTGCGTTCGCGTTAACAGGAGGCATAGACAACTTGAAAGCTGCTTCAGCTGCACTTCCCAAGTCTTGCTCGAGCTTTTTAGTTATCTCCTTGATTCGATATTCTGTTTCTTGCCAGAAGCTTCCACCCCACTCTTGCAAGTACTCCAAGGCGTCTTTTCTGGATCTTCTGCCTTTGAAGAAATCTTGAATTTGAACGAGAAAGTTATCTCGAGTTGATTCGTTTACTATGTTATAGCGCCTCTTCAATAATTCCACAGTGAAGACGTGCCGCCACAGAAGGCGATAAAAAAGGCCTAGGTCCACCCCAACCTGTCTAAAAAATGCCAAAACCTCATTGTTAGATATGTATGCTAGAGCGAGGTTTTCTGGCACAATCTCAATCACATCTGATTCAATTTCTTTCAACCTCTCAAGAAGCGCAGTTTTTCCAGAACCGGTTCGACCTACAATTATGCATTCAGGTCTCGTGAGATCGCTTAAGATCTCAAGAGCTCCGTTGTCTACAAAGGACCGCTCTAAATAATAACTATCCTCCATCGCGTCAGCTGCGCCGATATTTGCATATTTGCTGAACACAACTTTGACTGGTCGCTTTGGGTTCTGTTTGCTATTCACTTCACATAGCCTCCCTTAGCCTTCAGTAAATTCTCGCGAAAACATAGTCTTTCGTACTTCTCTTACAAGATTATAATCTAAGATCGATGAATATAAAAGCCCTCAAGTACTATCTAGGATGATCGCGTTTAGTGGGATTTAGAGCGGCTTCAGCGGATCAATCCCCTAGTGCCCTCGCGATGAGCGGAACGGCGCACGGGCTCGGGTCCATCGCCGGTCCGCCCCCCCCTCTGACTCCCCTCCGGAGGGAGGGAGGACCTGGGATTGGAGGGTGTTCGCGCTCCTGCGGTGGGATGCGCCAATTCACCAGGGGCAACGGCGCGCCCAAGCACGATCAGTGGTTTCATTCAGATCTGTGCGTCAGTGGTTCAACGCCGGGTCGGGCTCGATAGCCGCGACCTCCACGCATGCCGCTGCTGCCGTTCGGGCCGGTGGCTTGATGCCAAGCCCGATGCATCGCGCATCGCTCGTTAGCATGGGTGTTCACACCCGTGCGGCTTCAGCGGTTCAACCCCTCCCCGCCGCCGGGAGGAGGATCTGGGGGTGTAGGGGGCACGACGGACGCCGGCGCCCCCTCCCTTTGGCCCATCGTCCGTCGTCATTCGTCCAGCGTCCGCCTTCCCGCCACCCTGCGACGACGTGGACCGCTGACGTATGACTTACGATGATGGATCCTCGCTTTACCCGAACCATCGCCCTTCGGTCCCTCCTATGGTACAATATCTTCAGTAAGGAGCTGAGGAAGGAGGTCATCATGTCCTCACGCTACGTGGAGACGCTGAAGCAGATTCAGGAGCTCACCACCCAGGATCAACTGCGGCTACTCGAGGCATTGGCGGCCCTGGTGCGTCGTCAGATGAGCCAAAGCCCGCAGCACGACATCATGGAGTTGCAGGGCCTCGGTAAAGAGATATGGGAGGACATCGACGCGCAAGCCTACGTCGATCAGGAGCGTGCATCGTGGGATGGGTAGCTGACCTGCGCGGTCACGTCGTCGGGTTGGATACTGCTCCCTTGATCTACTTTGTTGAGGCGCACCCTTACTACCTGCCCACGGTTGCGCCTTTCTTTGCGTCGATCTCCCAAGGAGAAATCCGTGCCGTTACGTCTGTCATTACCTTGTTGGAAGTATTGATTCATCCTTTCCGTCAGGGCAATGCGAAATTGGCACAACAGTACCGGGATATCTTGTTCAATGCTAGAGGTCTGACAACCGTGACGCTTTCCGAGGTCATTGCGGAAGAAGCGGCGAAACTGCGAGCCACCCACAACCTTCGTACCCCGGATGCTATCTCGATAGCAACCGCGATGCACGTCCGCGCCTCGCATTTCCTGACGAATGATAAACGTCTGCCTGATGCCCTCGGCATTGAACTCTTGGTGCTTGACGACATCCAGACTGAACCCTACACGCGTCCATGAAGGATTTGTCTAGCCTGGGATACTGAGACTCACCACACTTGTCCAGAGGCATCTGGATGCAATATTGCACCCAGCCGTCGGCAGTGGCGGAGTGTTCCAATATACCAGTGGCAACGGCAAGCCCAATCCCCATCAGTGGCATCATTCGGATCCGTGCGTCAGTGGTTCAACGCCGGGTCGGACATGACAAGGGGCCTGTCGTCCGTCGTCATTCGTCCATCGTCTATGGCCCCCCCTTGCCTTCCTATGGTATACTAGACCTAGAGGTTCATAGGGTCAGAGCAGAGAGAGAGGGTCAAGCGATGCCACCGCTAAATGTGACGTTGGAACTACCGCGTGATTTGCTGGGCGCGTTGGACGTGCCGCAGGTTGGGGTCGAGGCGCGGTTACGTGAACTCATCGCCTTGGAGCTCTTCCGGGAGCGGCGTATCTCCTCCGGCAAAGGGGCAGAGTTGCTGGGTATCTCGAAGGTGGAGTTCGTGCAGCTCCTGGCCCGGCACGATATCGACTACTTTGTCGAGTCGCCGGAAGAGTCGGCCGAGGAGGTCGCTGAGTTGGCGCAAATGCTGGATAAGACCCCATGAGGGCGGTGGCTGGCGAGCATCCAAACACTCCGCAGAAGAGGTGAAATCCCTATAACCCCTCCGGTGGTTGGCTGACTCGGGTGCAGTGCGGCTTCAGCGGATCAACCTCCTAGCTCCCTGGCGGTGAGCGGAACGGCGCACGGGCTCGGGTCATCGACGGCCCGCCCCCCCCTCTGACTCCCCCGCCGGGGGGAGGACTTGGGGTTGGAGGGGTCACTTTAATCCCCAGATTCAGTAAGTCAATGAAACATTGGTGTTTCCCTGATGTATAGGGGTCTAGCACCGTCGGCACCTGGCAAAGACCGTCCCCGAGGAGTGCGAAGCCTGCCCCAGAGGGTACGGGGACTCGGAGCTTTTCTGAAGGAGTGAAATCGTCAACCTTCAGCTTTGGATGCTCCCTGAGTTGCCCGCGGACAGGATAGCGTTAGAATAAACAACCGTGCCGACGCCATTCCAGCATCTCGTTGACGCCGAGGCGATCCTCGCCCACCCGGCGCTCCCGGCGGCCGTCCGCAGGCCGCTGCAGGAAGCGCGGGGCGCGTTTCTGTTGGGCAGCACCGCCGCGGACGTGCGTGCGATCACCGGGCAGCACCGGTCGGAGACGCACTTTTACCGGCTCTCCGAGCCGGACGCGCCGCCCGCTGGGGAAGCCCTGCTCGCCGCGCATCCAACCCTGGCGGATCCACGGGTGCTGCGACCGGCGCCGGCGGCGTTTGTGAGCGGCTATCTCGTCCACCTGGCCTACGACGAGCGCTGGGCGCAGGATCTCTTCCTGCCCCTCTACTGGAACGGGCCGGACTGGTACGACCGCGTGACGTTCACGGTGCATCACAACGCCCTGCGGGTCCATCTCGACCGCCGGGCGTTGACTCGGATGCTGGCAATGCCGGACGCGATCGAGGCCCTGCGCCGCGCAGAACCGGCGGGCTGGCTGCCCTTCGTGCCGGACGACGACCTGAGAGAATGGCGCGACTGGCTGGTCGCCCAGCTCGATACACCGGACCAGGTGGCGACGCTGACGGTCTTCGCGGAGCGGATGGGAGTCCCGGTCGACCGGATGGCCGAGCAGGTAGCGCGGATCGAGGCGGGCACGTACGACGCGGTGCCCGGGCTGGAGGCCGCCCTGGACGTATATGCGGTCCGGGCGCAGCAGGACGCGCGGGCAGCGCTGCTGGGGTACTGGGAGACGGAGCGGGTGCCGGTAAGGCCGGAATTGTCAATTGAGGATTTCGAATTGAGTGTGGAACCATGAGGGATGATCGGCAAAGCCGGCCTTGAGGACGGGGGCGGCAAGCAAGGTCACAAGGGTAGGAGGCGAGGATGAGAGTACTGGTTGCAGGGGGAGCTGGATATATTGGCAGTGTCGTCACGGATCAGTTGCTGAAGGCCGGGCACGAGGTGACGGTCTTCGACAGCCTGGTCAGAGGGCATCGGGCCTCGGTGCCGGAAGCGGCGACGTTCGTGCAGGGGGACATCCTCGACGTCGAGGCCCTCGATGCGGTGCTCGGCGCGACGCCGTTCGACGCGATCATGGACTTTGCCGGCTACATCGCCGCCGGGGAATCGATGGCCCATCCCCACCGCTATTTCCGCACCAACGTCAGCGGGACGCTGGCGCTGATACAGGCGGCGGTGGACCATCACGTCCAGAAGTTCGTCTTCTCGTCCAGCGCCGGGGTCTACGCCAGCAAGGACACCCCGCTCACCGAGGAGGATCCCATCGGGCCGGCGAGCGTCTACGGGCACACCAAGCGCATGGTTGAGGAGATGCTGGCGTGGTACCACGAGATCCACGGCCTGCGGTACACGGCCCTGCGCTATTTCAACGCGGCCGGCGCCACCCCGCCCGTGCGCGGGGAGGCCCACCGCCCCGAGACGCACCTGATTCCGCTGGTGCTCCAGGTGCCGCTGGGGCAGCGGGATCACGTCTACATGTTCGGGAACGACTACCCCACCCGGGACGGTACGTGCATTCGGGACTACATCCACGTGCTCGATCTGGCCTCGGCGCACATCAAGGCGCTCGACGCGATGGACGAGGAGCCGGCGCTGATCTGCAACCTGGGCAACGGGGAGGGTTATTCGGTCAAGGAGGTCATCGAGACCGCGCGCGCGGTCACCGGCGAGCCGATCCCCGCCGAGGCAGCACCCCGCCGGCCCGGCGACGCTGCCATCCTGATCGCCGACGCCTCCCGGGCGAAGCGGGTGCTGGACTGGGAGCCGAAGATTCCGGCGCTGAGCGACATCATCGCCAGCGCGTGGACGTGGCACCAGAGCCACCCGCACGGCTACGAGGAGGCCTGAGGCCATAACCACTTGAGATTGATGCGCCGACTACGCAAGGTGTCGACGGCATTCGAGATCACGGATCGAGACGTTAAGCATCGCGGTGCACGTGCGATCATTATCGTGATGATCTTACTGGTATGGGGCGTTCCGGTCCCCGCATCTGCCTCGGAGATCCCGCCCCAGGACGTGGCCTCCTATACCATCGACGCGCGCTACGACCCGGAGACCTACACCCTGACGGCGGAGGAGACGGCGGTCTATGTCAACCGCACCCAGACGCCGATCCCCGACCTGGTCTTCCATCTCTATCTCAACGCCTTCCGGAGCGCCGACACCCAGTGGATGCAGGAGGCCGGGCCCAGCCACCGGGGCAACGCCTTCAGCTCGGACCATCCCGGCTCGATGGCGGTCGAGGATCTGCGGCTGGCGGATGGGACGCCGCTCACCCTGGAGGCCGTGGACCCCGACGAGACGCTGGTGCGGGCGCCGCTGCCAACGCCGGTCGCCCCCGGGGAAGCGGTCACGGTGACGATGCGGTTCACCGCGCGGTTCCCTCGGGTCTTCGCGCGCACGGGCTGGGCCAAGGACGGCGACTTCATCATGGCGGGCCAGTGGTTTCCCAAGTTCGGCGTCTGGGAGGAGGGCGCGTGGGACGCCTATCCGTTCCACGCCAACAGTGAGTTCTACGCCGACTTTGGCGCCTACGACGTGGCGGTCACGCTGCCCGAGAGTTGGATGCTGGCGGGGACCTCAACCGTCCCCATCGAGCGGCACCCCAACGACGACGGCACGGTCACCTACCGGATGGTGAGCGACCACGTGATCGACGTGGCGTGGGCTGCCTCCCCCGACTTCCGCGAGCGGACCACGACGGTGGGCGACGTGACCATTCGGGTCGTCTACGACGCGGACCGCCGGACCGACGCGGCGCGCGCCCTAAAGGCGGCGGCAGCGGCCCTGCCCCACTATGAGGCGTGGTACGGCTCCTACGGGCGCGGGCTCTACCCCCAGCTCACGGTGGTCGTGGTGCCGGCCGACGGGGGCGGTGCCGGCGGGATGGAGTACCCGACCCTCTTCACGGTCGGTCAGATGGCCGCGGCCGGCCCCCGCTGCGTCCGCATGCTGGAGGTGGAGACCGTGCACGAGCTGGGCCACCAATGGTTCCAGGCGATGGTCGCCACCAACGAGGCGGAGGAGCCGTGGCTGGACGAGGGGCTCACGGATTACAGCACGGCCCGTGCGATGCACGCGCTCTACGACGGCGCGGCTTTCGACTGCGGGGGATGGTCGCTCACCTACCGGGAGATGCAGCGAATGAGCTATCTGATGAACCCGGACATCCCGATGGCGGGAAAGGCGTGGTCCTTCGAGCAGGGATACGCGATCGCGACCTATTCGAAGCCGGTGGTGGCGCTCTCCACGCTGCAGCGCCGGGTTGGGGATGAGGCGATGGTGGAATTCCTGCGGGCCTATGTGGACCGCTACGCGTTCGCCCACCCGACCGCCGGGGATCTGCGGGCGGTGATGGTGGAGACGCTGGGTGAGGGCGAGGCGGCATGGTTCTTCGACGAGGTTGCCGCGGGCGGCAGGACCGTGAATGCCCGGATCGAGGCGCTCTCCGCCGAAAACGCCCTGCTGATCCGGGAGGGGGAGCTCTGCCTGCCGACCGTGGTCAAGGTCACCGATGATGGCGCGGTGCGGATGATTGACTGGCCCTGCGACCGGTCGGAGCGCACGCTGACCCCGGCCCCTGACGCGATCGAGATCGATCCGCAGCACGTCAACCTGCTGGACGAGAATCTGGCGGATAACGGGCTGCGCCGGAGACCGGACGGGTGGGCCTGGCTGGGCATGGTGGCGCGGCTGGTCCGTACGCTCCAATCCTTCTATCGCGGCGGTGGCCTGTGAACCGGTCAACCTTGCGGTGGAAGACGGTCGCTCGGGTGGCAACCCGCCCCCGCGCCTGGATCCTGCGCTATCTGCTCCATCTGCTGCCCGCCGCCCTCCTGGCGGTGTTGATCGCCGGATCGATGCTCTTCCTCTTCCGCTACCCGCTGATGGCGGAGGCGCTGCGCACCCGGTCGTTGGGGGATGGGCTGGAGATCGTCCAGATGCTGGGAGAGGAGGGCGCGGGCGCGGAGTTTGCGATAGTGGGGATAATAGGCGCGCTCGGATTGGCATTGCTGGCCTGGCTGCCGGTTCAGCTCGCCGGGCTTTGGTTGGAGGGCGGCGTGCTGCAGGCGTATGCCGCCGACCAGAAGCTCGACGGGCGCGCGTTCCGGGCGGCGTGCGGCCGCACGTTCGGCCCCTTTCTCCTGCTGAGCGTGGCACAGCACTTGGCGATCGGGCTGGTCGCCGGGATTGCCGTGGCGTCAGGCGTGGCGTTAGGCGCCATCATCATCCCGGTCATAGTGGCCGTCACCGGTATCGGGGCACTGATGATGCTGGGCGAATTGGCCCGCATCGCGATCGTGGTGGACAACGACCGGCACGTAGTCCGTGGGCTGGGCCGCGCGATACGCCTGGCCCGCCGCCGGTTTCTCCCGCTGGTCGTGGTGATCGCGGCCTCAATCGGCCTCCAGGCCCTGCTCTTCGTCGCGCAGCGGGCTGCCGGGCGGGTCATCCCCATCCCCTGGTGGGCCCTCAGCCTCATCGTCCTGCAGATCATCCAGATCCTGGGCGTGGGCGTGCGGTTGGCCCGGCAGGCCGGGATCGTCAGCTTGGCACAGGACGTGCGGCCTCACGTCTCCCCGCCCGATGCGTGATCGGTTCCGGCTGCGCCTGGATGCGATCCAGCCCAGCCAGCTCTACATCTCGGCGGAAAAGCTGGCGGCGATCGAGGCGGAGTGGGACGCCTCCGACCCGGACGCCCTGCCTCCGATCCCTATCAAACGGCTGGACGGGCGGGAGGTGGCGACCGACGGGCACACGCGCGGCGTGGCCCTGCTCCGCGCCGGCTATGAGGAGACCTGGGCAGTCTGGGACGAGGACGATCTGGATTGGGAGGCCTACCGCATCTGCGTGGACTGGTGCCGCGATGCGGGCCTTCGCACTATGCACGATCTGGTGGACCGCATCGTGGATCCAGACGCCTACCAGCGGCTCTGGTTGGACCGCTGCCGCCGGATGCACGAGCGTTTAGAGGATAGCCGTAATGATGCTCAGGATACAGCGATGATCTGAGGCTTATTGTCGAAAACCGGTGCAACGCACTTGAACGTTGAAGAGTTTCGGAAGCTTTTTCGTTCTTCAACATTGCTGATGATTGATGGTTGTATACGGGAGTGCATCGCACCTTGCCATTCTCTGAGAACAAGAGACAGTATCATAGCGTAAAAAATCTGTAAAATCTGTGGTAAAAAAACAGGTCCCTTCCCCCGCTACTGGATGCGGATCTCGTAAGGGGGATTCATCAACCGCTCCAGGTAGAGGAGGCTCGCCTGTCGCGTGGCCTGGATGGCGCGGCGGCGGGGCAGCATGAACGGCAACCTGAGCAGGCCGGCGGCGACGCCACGCAGCGTGGCCCGGGCCTCCCGACCGCGCCAGGCCCGGACGGCTTCCTTGACCAGCGTCACCTGCGCCTGGATGACGTCGGACCGGTGGTGGGCCCACAAGTCCGCCGGATAGTTCTTGATCAGGGTAAAGAGTCGGTTGCGCCCATCGTAAAAGGACGCAGTCGCCCCGCCTCCCGAGGCCTTGAGCTTGTGGTAGACGATCGCCCGGGGCGCGTAGAGGCACCGCCACCCGGCGAGCTGGGCGCGCCACGCCAGATCCACGTCCTCAAACGAGAAGAAGAAGGCATCGTCGAGCAGGCCGATCTCCTCGAGCATCTGACGCCGGTAGGCGGCGCTCCCCCCGCATGCGCTGAAGACGTACGCCTCGTGATTGTACTGGCCTTCGTCCCGGTGCCAGATGCCGCGATTGTGCGCCATCCCATCGGGGGTGACGTAGTCCCCGGCGGTGTGCAGGACGTCGCGCTGGTCGAAGAGCCGCATCTTGGAGGCGACCATCCCGACCTCCGGGTGGCGCCGGAAGGCGTCGACCAGCGCTGCCAGCCAGTTGGGATCCGCCTCCGTATCGTTGTTGAGAAGAATCTGAATCTCGCCCCGCGCCGCTCGCAGCCCCGCATTGCACGCGCCGGTGAACCCCAGATTGGTCCGTTGGGGCAGAACGACAACCTCGGGATAACGGGCCAGCACGGCCAGCGATTCGTCCTTGGACGCATTGTCCACCACAATGACCTCGGCGTCGACCCAGCGCTGGACGCGCAGGCTGTCGAGGCAGGTCGGCAGGTGGTGCGCGCCGTTCCAGTTCGGGATGATCACCGAGACCCAGGGGAAAGCGGCGGTCCTTTCGGCGGGGCTCATAGGCGTCGGGCTTTTGGTTACCTACGTTGATAGCCGGCGTCGTCAATGAACGCGGCGACGGCCTCTTGCCATGGGCGCAGGCGGACGTCCAGCGCGGCCGCGGCGTGATTGGCCAAGGGGGCGTAAGGCGGCGGCGTGCTGGTCCGCTCGAACGCGTCCGAGGTGATAGGCTCGACGGGTAGGCCGCCGCGCCCGCTGGCGTCCAACAGGGCCCTGGCAAACTCGAAGCGCGAGGCCGTCCCCTCGTTGACGAGATGGTAGATGCCGTACGCGTGCGTGCCGATCAGGGCGATCAGCGCGTCGGCCAGGTCCGCCACGTAGGTGGGACTGCTCACCTCATCGGTGACCACCTGAAGGCTGTCCCGCTCGTCGGCCAGCTCCAGGATGCGGTGCGGGAAGTTGTGGCCGCCGACCGCGTAGAGCCACGCGGTGCGCACGATGAAGAAACGGGTCAGCAGGCTCTGGGCGTAGAACTCGCCCGCCCGCTTGGAGACGCCGTACGCGTTGATCGGGTTGCGCGGCGCCCACTCGTGGTACGGGGTCGCAGCGGCACCGTCAAAGACCTCGTTGGTGCTGATCTGCACGAACTCCGCGTCGATCTCAGCGGCCGCCTGCGCCAGAATCTGCACGCCGTAGCCGTTGACGCGGTAGGCCAGGTGCGGATCCCGCGCGCACCCGTCGACGTCGGTCAGCGCAGCCGCGTTGAGAATCAGGTCGGGTTCCAGCGCGCTGCAGACGTCCGCGACGTCGGCCCGGTCCGTGATGTCGTGTTCGGGCAGGTCGATGCCCTGAACCCGGTGTCCCGCCGTGCGGAGCCGGGGCAGGAGTGCGCCGCCAAGCTGGCCCTTGTGTCCGGTCAGAAGAATCTTCATCGTCTCGTCTCCTCGTGGGTGAAAGGGGTCACGGCCCCACTGTACCACATTGTGAGGATTGAGCCAAAGCCACGGATCGAAATGAAATATGGAGCGTAGGACCACCGGCACACTGAGCGCCTGGACGATTGATGGTTGCCTCCGCCGGACTTCCAATCTATACTTGCCTCGACGATAAAGGGATCATAGCGGCGATCGGGCACGTCGATCGCTTGATAGGGAGGCAAACACATATGGACAAGGCAACGTATCCGGGCCGGGGCACGGTGGCCGTCGTCCGGACGAGTCCGGAGACGGTGTTGGATGACTACGCCCGGCTGATGGATCTGGTGGGGTTCCAGGATATTCTCCCCCAGGCGCACAAGACGCTGCTCAAGATCAACATCTCATGGCAGACGTGGTACCCGGCGTGCTCGACGACGCCGTGGCAGCTCGAAGGGGTCATCCGCCCGCTGCAGGACGCGGGCTACGATCTGGTGGGCGTGCACAACGATACGGTCGTGGTCGACACCGGCGATGGCGAAGCGAACAACAAGCAGCGGTACGTTACCGATAAGTACGATGTGCCCTGTGCGTACATCTACCAGCCGGAGGTGGACTGGATCCGTTACGAGCCCAAGCAGCCCTTCCTGGTGCTCGACGACATCTACCCCGAGGGCGTGATGATCCCGGAGATCCTGCCGGGGAACAACATCATCCAATTGCCCACGGTCAAGACCCACGTCTTCACCACGATCACCGGCGCGATGAAGAACGCCTTCGGCGGCCTGCTGGGCCGGAAGCGCCACTGGACCCACAGCGCGATCCACGAGACGCTGGTCGATCTGCTGATGATTCAGCAGGACATCCACCCCGGACTGCTGGCCGTGATGGACGGCACCTTCGCCGGGGACGGACCCGGCCCGCGCGCGATGCACTGGCACGAGAAGAACGTGCTGCTCGCCTCGGCGGATCAGGTGGCGATCGACGCCACGTCGGCGATGCTCCAGGGGTTCGAGCCGCTGGACATTCCCTTCCTCCGCATCGCCCACGAGATGGGCCTGGGCGTGGCGGATCCCGACGCCATCGAATTCGTTGGTGACGTCGACGTGACCGAGGAACGCTGGAACTTCGCCGTGGACGACACGTTCGCCAGCCGGGGACAGAAGATGATCTATCACGGGGCGCTCAAGCCCTTTGAGGCTCTGCTCCTGCGGTCGCCGATCGTGCCCTGGTCCTATTTCGCCAGCAACTTCTACCATAACGTCTATTGGTACCCGGTGGTGGGGCGCAAGCGGGTCGAGGCCGCCCTGGATACCCCGTGGGGCAAACGCTTCCAGCAGTACGGCGCCGAGGCCGGGCTGGAGGGGGCCGTGCTGCCCAGTGTGGAGACCAAGACGGTCCTTCAGGGCGCGGCCGCGCTTGCCGGTCTGGCCGCCGTGGCTGGCGGGGGGCTCGCCGCGTTGAAGGCCCTGACGCGCCGTCGCGACTGACGTTGAGAAAAGGGGGGCGTGATGATTCTGGACGGATTGTTGATCCTGCTGCTCAGTTTTGTGCCGATGTTCCTCTATATCTTGATCCTTTGGGGCCTGGATCGTTATGAGAAGGAGCCGTCGCTCCTGCTGATAGGGGCCTTTATCTGGGGGGCGGTGCCCTCCATCATCCTGGCGCTCATTATGCAGATCGTGCTGGACGTGCCGGTGGTGGCAGTGAGCTCCAACCAGCTCACCTACGAGCTCCTCGGCTCGTCGGTGATCGCGCCGCTGACCGAGGAAGCAATCAAGGCCGCCGCGCTGATACTGCTTCTGCTCTTTCTGCGGCAGGAGATCGACAGTCCCATCGACGGCCTGATCTATGGCGGGGTGATCGGCTTCGGGTTCGCCGCCGTGGAGAATATGTTCTACCTCTTCGGCGCCTACACGGAGGGCGGGGTGGGCAACGTGCTGGCCCTGGCCTTTCTCCGGGCCGGGATCTTTGGGCTCAACCACGCGATGTACACGGGGTTCACGGGCGTGGGCATCGCACTCGCGTTGGAACTCAAGCGTGCGTGGCTCCGCCCCCTGCCGGTACTGATCGGGTTCGGCCTGTCATTGGGGTCGCACGCGCTCCACAACGCCCTGGCGACCATGACCACGTACGCCGGGTCGGCCTCGATCCTGATCGCGATCCTCACCGATTGGACCGGGGTCGTCGTGCTCCTCGGCGTGGCGCTGGCGGCCTTTATTGTGGAACGCCGGCGGATTGTGCGCTACGGCGAGGCGTTGGTCCGGACCGGGGTGCTGCCCGCCGAGCAGGTCGACGTGCTCAAGTCGACGGTGCGCCGGCGCATTGCCCGTCTGAACCGGCTGCTGGCGGGCGACGTGGCGGGATGGCAGACCCTGCGCCGCTACCAGCGCGCGGTCACCGAGGCGGCCTTCGCGTGGCACCGGGTGACCCACGGGCAGGAGAAAGCTCAGCCGCGCCTGGAGAGGTTGGAGGCGCGGGTCCGCACGCTGTGGGGGGAGCTGCGCTCGGGTTGAGGTGAGGAAAACAGTCCCCGGCACTGCCCTGTACTTCGGGCAGTGCCGGGGACTGTTTTCCGGGCTGTTTGATGAATCAGGGATAGACGCGCTTGATCGTCCTCGGATACGGGATTGTCTCCCGAATGTGGTCGATGCCGCAGATCCACGCGACGGTGCGCTCGACGCCGAGGCCGAACCCGCTGTGGGGCACGCTGCCGTACCGCCGCAGATCCAGATACCACCGGAAGGCCTCTTCCGGCAGCTCGTGCTCACGAATCCGGTCCAGCAGCAGGTCGGGATCGGAGATGCGCTCGCTACCCCCGGTGATCTCCCCGTAGCCCTCGGGCGCCAGCAGATCCACGCTCTTGCACGCCTCGGGGCGTCCGGGGCACGGCTCCATATAGAAAGCCTTGGCGGCGGTCGGATACCCGTAGACGAAGACCGGTTTGTCGTAGAGCTGCGTCAGCTCGGTCTCGTGCGGGGAACCGAAATCGTCGCCCCACTCGATCGCCAATTGCGCCTTGAGCTCGGGATCGTCGGTCTGCTCGCGGATCTCGTGAATCTTCCGAATCGCGTCATCATAGGAGATGCGCGGGAAGGGCGGCGTGATCCGCTCCAACGCCGAGGTCTCGCGTTCCAACGAGGCCAGCTCCGGTCCGCAGTCCGCCAGCACCCGCTGGACGATAGCGGAGATAAACGACTCCTCGATCTCCATCAGGCAATCGAGGTCACAGAACGCCATCTCCGGCTCGACCATCCAGAACTCGGTCAGATGGCGCCGGGTCTTGGACTTCTCGGCGCGGAACGTGGGCCCGAAGCAGTAGACCTTGCCGAACCCGAAGATGTTGGCCTCGTTGTAGAGCTGGCCGCTCTGGGCCAGATACGCGCTGCCCTCGTCGAAGTACTCCGTCTCGAAGAGCGTCGTGGTGCCCTCACACGCGGCGGGCGTGATGATCGGGGTGTCGACGTTCAGGAAGCCGTTCGAATCCAGCCAATCGCGGATCGCCCGGATGACCGTGGCCCGCACGCGCAACACGGCCCACTGGCTGGGCATCCGCAGCCAGAGGTGGCGGTGATCGAGGAGGAAGTCCACCCCGTGTTCCTTGAGCGCGATGGGGTACTCATCCTCCGGGGCCTGCACGATCGAACAATCGGTCACGCCGAGCTCGTACCCACCGGGGATCCCGGGCGCACGGTCGTCGGCCCGCACGACGCCGGTGACGTAAACCGACGACTCCTGCGGGATGTGGGCCAGCGTGTCGAAGAGCTCCGCGTCCAGGTCACCCTCGAAGGCCACACACTGCACGTACCCATATCCATCTCGAATCAGGAGGAAGACCAACTTCCCCTTATGGGTGCGGTTGTAGACCCACCCACGCAGGACGACCTCTTCCCCGACGCGTTCGGCGATAGTCTCAGCAGTGACAAAAGGTTGCATCATCCAACTCCTTCACATTTCTCATCAGTCAGCAAAATCCGCCCTTACCCCTCTGCCTCAACCTTGGAGCGCTGCAGAGCCCGCCAGCGGGTGAAAACAAAATACACAAAGGCCAGAACGGCCACGATTATCACAACATGCTCGTAATTATCGATAAAATCGGAGACCAGGTGCCAGTTCTCGCCGAGCATCCGGCCGGCAAAGGCCAGAAGGAAGCTCCACAGGGCCGTGCCCACCGCCGTGTAGACGGAGAACGTACCCAGGGGCATGCTCGCCAGCCCGGCAGGCACCGAAATCAGGCTCCGCACGATGGGCACCATCCGCCCAAAAAAGATCACGTACTCGCCGTAGCGGTCGAACCACACCAGGGCGACGTCCAGATCACCCTCGGAGAGCATAAACCACTTGCCGTAGCGCTGGAGCAGCACCCGGACCCGGCTCTCGTCGAACCAGGCACCCAGGCCATAGAAGAAAAAGGCCCCCGCGACCGACCCAATGGCACCGACCACCGTGACGCCGAGCAGTGTGAACGAGGCTTCCTCCCCCAGGGTCAGCCATCCGGCAAGCGGCAGTACCAACTCGGAGGGGATGGGGGGGAAGACATTCTCGAGAAACATGACGAGGCCCAGGCCCGGATAGCCCAGCGTACTGATGATGTTAAGCGCCCAGGCATTGATCGCGTCCAACAGTTCAGATAGTTGCATAGATAAACGTCTCTCCCGTTAAGTAAGTAATACACAGACCCATGGTCCATGTCGGCAAAACCCAAAGCGGATTATACCATACTTCCCAGCTCTGACGTTGGACGGAGCATACAAAAAAAGAAGTCGTCCTGATTCGGGATTAGGTCTTGGAAGCAGAGGCAAGATTTCCTTCGAAATGCGACCGCCCGCGCTGGTAGGCCCACTCGGCCGTGCGGCTCAGACGGTCCCAGCCGTAGCGCCGCGAGATGGAGGCCTGCGCGGTCAGGCCCATCGCCCGGCAGCGCTGCGGGGATTCCAGCAGCAGGAGGAGCGCCTCGATGAAAGCCCCCTCATTGCCCGGCGGGACGAGCAGGCCCGTCCGCCCGGATTCGACGGCCTCTGAGATCTGGCCGACCGCATCCGCGACCACCGGCACCCCGGCGGCCTGCAGATCCATCAGCTTCATCGGGCACTTCGTGCGGTTAAGAAGCGTGTCGTCGAACGGATAGAGCGCCACGTCGGCGAGGGCAAAGCAGAGCGGCAGGTTCTCATTGGTGCCCCACCCGGCATAGATGAGATCCGCCTCCGGATCGGGGGGCCAGGTCTCGGAGACGACCCAGCCGGCCCGCCGGGCCTCGGCCAACAGCATCTGCTCCTCACCGTCGAATCCCGCGCCGACGACGATCAGCCGCGCTTCCGGCTGGCGATCCCGCACCCCGGCGACGACCCGCACCAGACGGTCGAGGTCGAACTCGAAGAAGCGCGTGTAGAGCAACATCGTCGGCCGTCCATCGGCGGGCCGCTCGGGTCCCGGCGGGGGCTCGTTGACCCCATTGGGCAGGTAGAAGACCCGGTCCGGACGGATACCTCGGGCCCAGACCAGGGTCTGGAGCGCGCGGCTGGCGACGGTCACGGCATCGGCGTGCCCCAACCCCCACCGCTCCTGCCAGGTGAAGAACCGCTTCATCCAGCCCGGATAGTCGCTGCGGGCGTTCCACCCCCCCGGCCCCTCCCAATCGTCGGTATCGACGACGACCGGATAGCGGCGGCGGAGGACGTAATGCACGAGACCCGCGTAGGCTTTCGGCTTGAAGACGTGCAGCACGTCGGGCGCCAGCTGCCGAATCTGCCGGACCATCCGGGCCGTCAGCCGCCCGTGGAACCAGCCGGGCAGGGGATGCGGCAGCTCGACGTTGTGGACCGTCACCCCGTCAGCGTCCCACCGGCGCCCGGCATCCTCCGGGTTCTGCCAGGGCGGCAGCAGGAGGGTCACCTCGTGCCCCCGGCGCACAAGCGCCTGGCCCAGGGGCAGCGCGCGCACGCGCATGGTCATCCGGGGGGCGAGTCCAAACGGGCCGACCATGACGATCTTCATCGGCGATCCTTACGAGCCCCCGCTGCGGGCTACCGCATCCCAGGCGTCCTGAGCCAGGCGGGCGGCCACCGGTCTGAACGTGCGGCGGTGGATGGCGCAGACGCCAAGCCGCTGCAGCGCGTCCCGGTGTTGGGGGGTGCCGTAGCCCTTGTGTTGGGCGAACCCGTAGCCGGGGTGATCGACCTCGGCGGTCTCAACCATCCAGCGGTCGCGGCTGACCTTGGCAGCGATACTCGCAGCCGCGACGGACAGGGAATGCGCGTCCGCACGGGGGAACCCGCGCTGGGGCAGGGTGACCTTGGGCAGCGTGAGCGCATCGAGGATCAGGGCCTCCGGCGCGGGATCCATCCTATCGAGGGCGCGGGTCATCGCCAGGTGCGTGGCCGGCACAATCCCGATCTGGTCGATCTCCGCCGCCGTCGCCCATCCCACCCCTACGGAGAGGGCGACCTCACGGATGCGATCCAACAGCCGCTCGCGTTTGCGCCGGCTCAACCGTTTCGAGTCCCGAACCCCGTCGAGCCGGTCGCCCAGGTCGGGTGCGGGCGGCAGCACCACCGAGGCGGCGTAGACCGGCCCGGCCCAGGGTCCCCGTCCGGCCTCATCAAGGCCGGCGACAAACCGGCAGCCGTCATCCCAGAACGCGCGCTCGGCTTCTGTGCTCGGATCGATTGCTGGATTCATAAAGTCCGCCCCTGTGATACCTTCCATTTCCCATCCATTGTGTCACGTTTCTGATTATTGCCAAACGCGCATTTGCCTTTTTGGTGCGCTCATTTTATACTGGCAGCGTCGGAGGACCGACATGGTAGACTGAAGGCTCGATGGTCAGGACCCGAGGGTCTGATATCATTGAGCGTCATGAAGCTTTGGCAGATCGATCGTCAGCGTGCGCCTAGCCGTATCCCAAGAGGGTAGGAGGTCACAATGGGCTTATTGGATGACCTATTAGACAATGAGCGTGACCCGGAATCCGAGGACAGTGCGACGTCGGATTCGGGGGAGGCCTCGTCGGCGGATGATGCATCCGATATCGAATCCGGGGACGATTCGTGGGACGACCTGTTGAGCGGTCTCTCCTACGACGAGGAGCCGGAGGAGGAAGCCACCCCGAACCAGCGAAAGTCCGGGGGACGCGGGGGGCGCAAGCTCTCCGTCGTCCAGATGATCGTCCTGGGTATCCTGGGGCTCTTTGTCGTCGCCGTATGGATCGTCGTCGGGCTGATGATTGTGCGCTCGCGGCCGGCCGATACCCTGGAAGGGCCGGATTCAGGGGCCGACGTCACCGTCGTCTCCTATGCCGACGCCACGCCTGTGCAACCTTCCGACGCGGTCACAGGGACGGCGACGATCGACCTGACGCCGGCGCCGGAGAGCGCCACCGCAACGTCAGCACCTACGGCGACGCCGGAGCCCACGGCGACCCATACACCGACGCCCGCGCCTCCCGTATCAACCGTCTACGATCGTCAGATCGCGGAGGATCCGAATAATATTGATCTCTACTTGCAGCGAGGCCGGGAGTACCTATCGCTCGGTGCCTACGAGGCCGCGCTGGAGGACTTCCAGAAGGCCAAGTTGCTTGAAAAGGAACGGGCCGAGGTCTACGTCGGTATGGGATGGGCGCAGTACTATCTGGCGCGCTGGGATGCCGCAGAGGCCGCCTTCGGCACCGCGATCGCGTTCAACCAAGATCTGCCCGATGCCCACTTTGGGCTCGGGAAACTCCTCTACTATCAGGGCCGTTATGAAGAGGCCGCCTCGGAGTTCGATTGGGCCGCCGAGATCGACCGGGGGGATGCCGAAGCGGAGGCCTGGCTGGCCATGGCAGCCGCCCGCCAGGGCGAGCCGACGGAAGCGATAGGGGCCGCAACCCGGGCCCTGAGTATCACGGAGGAGCTGGCCATCGTCTACGTGGCCCGCTCGTGGGCCTACCGGGCCCAGGAGCCCCCGGATCTGGAGAGCGCCCACGGGGATCTGATTTACGCCCGGAACATGGCGCCCAATGACTATCACGCGTTGAAGGCCCTGGCAGTTTTCTACCTGGAGCACCGGCCCGAGCGACGGGTGGAGGCCGAACAACTGGCGTTCTACGCCCAGAACTGGGCCAAGGATCCGATCCAGGAAGCGCTCGCGCTCCAGATCTTGGGACGCGTCTATCTCGAACAGGACCGCGTTGACGAAGCGCGCAAGGTGCTGGGCCAAGCCGCCGACCTCGTGACGGCCGAGGGCAAGATCGCGCTGGTCGGCCTGATGGACGACCTTGAGCGGGCACGGGGTGAGATGTAGGCGATTACCGCGCGCCGTCTCCATCGAGTTTAGAGAGCGCGCGTTGTCTCGGAGACTCAGGGGAGGGCTGTGGCCCTTCCCTTCAACTGTCGTGGCCGTTCAACCACGTCTTGAGATAGTGAGCCGTATACGAGGTATCGGATTCGGCCACGGTTTCCGGTGAGCCCTCCGCCACCACCTGACCACCGCCCTCCCCGCCGTCCGGTCCCAGATCGATAATCCAGTCGGAGACCTTGATCACGTCGGGATTGTGCTCAATCACCATCACGGTGTTTCCGTTGTCGGTCAGCCGCTGCAAGACCCGGATCAGCTTCTTGACGTCCGCTGCGTGCAGACCCACTGTCGGTTCGTCCAGCAGGTAGAGCGTGTGTCCCCGGGAGCGCTTGGAGAGCTCGCGCGCCAGCTTGATGCGCTGGGCCTCACCGCCCGATAGCGTGGGCGACGGCTGTCCCAATCGAATGTAGCCCAAGCCCACGTCGTAGAGCGTCTGGAGCTTCCGGGTGATCTTCGGAATCGCGTCGAAGAACGCCAACGCCTCGGTCACCGTCATATTCAGCACGTCAGCGATGTTGTGATCCTTGTAGCGAATCTGGAGGGTCTCACGGTTGTAGCGCTTGCCGTGGCAGACGTCGCAGGGCACGTAGACCTCCGGCAGAAACTGCATCTCGATCTGCAGCTCTCCCTGACCACCGCACGCCTCGCAGCGTCCCCCTTTGACGTTGAAGGAGAACCTGCCGCGCTGGTATCCCCGGATCTTGGACTCCGGGAGTTTCGCGAAGAGCTCGCGGATGTAGTCGAAGACCTTGGTGTAGGTCGCAGGGTTCGATCGGGGCGTGCGACCGATCGGCGACTGGTCGATGTTGATCACCTTGTCGATATGCTCAATGCCCTCAATGATGTCGCAATCCCCGGCCGGATCGTGCGCGCCGTTGATAATCTGGGCGAGACGCCGGTAGAGGGTCTCAATGACCAGCGTGCTTTTGCCCGACCCCGAGACCCCGGTCACGCACGTGAAGAGCCCGAGCGGGATCCGCACGTCGATGTCCTTCAGGTTATGCTGCCTCGCCCCCCGAATCGTCAGCGACTTCCCGTTCCCGGGCCGCCGGCCCTCGGGCATCGGGATCCGTTTCCGCCCTGAGAGATACGCGCCTGTGGCGGAGGTGGGATGGTCGATAACGTCTTCGAGCGGCCCGGAGACGACAATCTCCCCCCCGTGCTCGCCGGCGCCCGGCCCCAGATCCACGATCCAGTCCGCGGCCCGGATGGTCGCTTCGTCGTGTTCGACCACCAGCACTGTGTTGCCCAGATCCCGCATCTCCTGCAGGGTGTTAAGCAGCCGACCGGTGTCCCGTTGGTGCAGGCCGATGCTCGGCTCGTCGAGCACGTAGAGCACCCCGGTCAGGCGGGAGCCGACCTGGGTCGCCAGACGGATGCGCTGCGCCTCACCGCCGGACAGCGTGCCGGCGGTCCGGTCGAGGCTCAGGTAATCGAGGCCTACGTTCGTCAGGAAGCTCAAGCGGTGATAGACTTCCTTGAGCGCCCGCTCGGCGATCGCGTATTCGGTAACCGAGAGGAGCGCGGGCGCGGGATCGCTGCCATTCGTACGTTCGCCCGCGTCGATCAGCCGGTCGATCCACGCCTGCAGATCGACGACGGCTTGCCGCGTCAGCGCGTAGATGGGCTTGCCAGCCACCGTGACGCTCCGTGCGACGTCGTGCAGCCGCGAGCCCCCGCACGCCTTGCACGGATTGCGGCTCATCACCTCCTGGATCTTATCGCGGATGTAGTCGGAGCTGGTCTCCTCGTAGCGGCGTTCGAGGTTCGGGATCACACCTTCATAGCCGCGAACCCCCGACCAGAAACCGTTGGGGCGCTCGAAGCGCATCGGAATGCGCTTGCCATTGGTCCCGTAGAGGATCACATCCTGCTGCGCCTCGTTGAGCTCGTGCCACGGGGCATCGAGGTCGATCTCGTAGTGCTCAGCGACGCCCTCGACGGTCTGCCAGCTGTAGCTGTCGCGGTCGTCGGACAACCCGTAGGCGACCGCACCCTCCTTCAGACTGCGGTTCGGGTTGGGCACGACGAGCTTTGGATCGAGCTCGAGCTTGTATCCCAGCCCCTGGCACTCCGGGCATGCCCCATGGGGGCTGTTGAACGAGAACGTCCGGGGTTCGATCTCGGGGATGCTGAGGTTGCACACCGGACACGCCAGGTTCTCCGAGAAGAGCACATCCCCCTCTGGCTGCGACGTGGGCTCTGGCGAATCCACGACGTTGACGATCAGGACCCCATCGCCCAGGCGCAGCGAGGTCTCCGTCGAGTCGGTGACCCGGCTCACGAAGTCCCGGTAGAGCTCGTCGCCCTCCTCCTCTCGGTCGGGGATGACCAGGCGGTCGACGACCGCTTCGATATCGTGCATCTTGTACCGATCCAGCTCCGGCGGTTCGTCGAGGTCGTAGACCTCCCCATCGACGCGCACCCGAACGAACCCCAGCTTGCGGACCTCCTCGAACGTGGGCCGGTGATGGCCCTTCCGCGCGCGGACCAGCGGGGCCAGCACCTGAAGGCGCGTGCCGGCCGGCATTGTGAGAATCGCGTCGACGATCTCCTGCGCGCTCTGCTGCGTGACCGGTCGCCCGCAGTCAGGACAGTGCGGCACCCCGATCCGGGCATAGATCAATCGCAGAAAGTCGTAGATCTCGGTGACCGTGCCGACGGTCGAGCGCGGATTGTGCGAGACGCCCTTCTGGTCGATCGCGATGGCGGGACTCAGTCCCTCGATCACCTCCACCTCCGGCTTCTGCATCTGCCCGAGGAACTGCCGCGCGTACGAGCTCAGGGACTCGATGTACCGCCGCTGTCCTTCGGCAAAGATCGTGTCGAAGGCCAGCGAGGACTTGCCGGACCCGGAGAGCCCGGTGATGACCACCATCTGATTCTTGGGTATCTCCAGGTTGATGTTCTTCAGGTTGTGCTGTCGCGCACCCCTGATAATTAACTTGTCACTTGCCATAATCTGTTCTTTTCCCCCACCCCTTGTCTGGATTGCAACGTTTCATTATAGCACACTTTTCAACGCACAGTAGGAACATCCGTTCTAAACTTTGGGGAACGGGATTGAGCCTACGGCAAAATGGTGCTATCCTTGCTGTGGAGCACTACTTGGGATGCCAATGACTTGGACAAAGGACAAAATCGGATGGACTTTCTCTTTTCGACCGGATCACTCTACACCTATGGGATATCGCGCTGCTTTGCCCTCGCTGCCGAGGTGGGATTCGACGGCATCGAGCTTCTGATCGACGAACGTTGGGACACCCGGCAGGCTGCGTACCTGCGCGCCCTGATGGACCAGCACAGCCTGCCGGTGCGCGCGGTACATTCGCCCTTTCGCCCCATTCGGGGATGGGCCATCGAGGAGGCGCAGCGCATCCGGAAAGCCACAGCGCTGGCGGAGACGCTGGACGCCGGGATCGTCGTCCACCACCTGCCGATGCGGGTTGGCTATGGGACGGTCACGATGGGGGCGCGGCGCTGGATCATCCCACTGCCACGAGGGTCGATGGGCCGAGCGTATCGTGACTGGATCGAGGATGGGTACGCGGCGTTCCAGAAAGAGGTCGCCCCCACGCTCTGTATCGAGAATATGCCGGCTCGCCGCACGTTAGGACGCCGGTGGAATGCGTTTCACTGGAACACCGTGCAGGGACTATCCCAATTCGAGTCGATGACGATGGACACCACGCACCTCGGCACCTGGGGCCTGGATCCCGCGACGGTCTATGCGACCTGGCAACCGAAGGTCAAGCACGTCCATCTGAGCAACTTCGACGGGCAGGAGCACCGGCGTCCGGAGATGGGGAAGTTGGATTTGGGCCGGTTCCTCGCGAAGCTCGCCGAGTCCGGGTATGACGGCGCGATCACCCTGGAGCTATGCCCCGCTGGCCTGGAAGCAGGTTGTTCCGACGACGAGATGCGGGATCGGCTGACCACGAGCCTAAAGTGGTGTCGCCAGCACACGTAGAAGCGATACAAGCCATTCAACCCTATGAAGGAGGCATGATGACAGACGCGAAGGTGCTCTATTGGTCGCAGACTGGCAACACGGAGAAGGTCGTGCGCGCGCTGGAGGAGGGCTTGCAGCGGGGCGGCATGAGTGTCTCCATGGAACGCATCGAACGGACGACCGACGTGGATCTCACGGCCTACGACCTGATCTGTGTCGGGTTTCCCTCCTACCGCTGGTCGCCGCCCAAACCCGTCGATGACTTCCTCAACCGGGTCTTCGACAAATACCGCCGCCAGGGGTGGGTCACGCTGGGCGCGCCGCCGAGGTCGAAGACGCGTGCTTTGATCGTCTGCACCTACTCCGGGCCGCACACTGGCCTCCGGGAGGCCGTGCCCGCCGGTGAATACGCCGGTCAGTTCTTCGAGCACCTGGGCATTCCGGTGGTCGATGCGTGGTACGTGGTCGGGGAGTTCCACGGGCGGGAGGACGCCAGCACCCAGGGCCGCCTCGGGGATATCCGGGGACGCCCCAATGAGGACGACCTCAACCGCGTCCGCCGGGACGCGGAGGCGCTCGTCGACCGCCTGCCCTGACGCCGGCTCCCCCCTCTAACTCCCCCCGAAGGGAGAGAGAACCCGAGCTCCTAAGATACAAATACAAGTACCCTAGGGTTGCTCCTAGGGCAATCGCATTTAGACATTTAGGATGTTCAGAAGGTACTCATTGTCCCAGCCAGCTCTCAGGCGCTTAGCGTGAATACCACATTCGGCAGTCTCCTCATGCTTCAGA
>DAOTTS010000036.1:0-15066 GCA_034437735.1 Anaerolineae bacterium | reverse complement strand
ACGCTCGCGAGGATCTGCGATCCGAGCAAGCCGCGGAAAGCCGGGGATAACCTATCCCCTCGGAGCGTTAGAGCGTTGGCTATGCACGCTCGCGAGGATCTGCGATCCGAGCAAGCCGCGGAAAGCCGAGGATAACCTATCCCCTCGGAGCGTTAGAGCGTTGGCTATGCACGCTCGCGAGGATCTGTGATCCGAGCAAGCCGCGGAAAGACGAGGATAACATATCCCCTCGGAGCGTTAGAGCATTGGCTATGCACGCTCGTGAGGATCTGTGATCCGAGCAAGCCGCGGAAGGACGAGGATAACCTATCCCCTCGGAGCGTTAGAGCGTTGGCTATGCACGCTCGCAAGGATCTGCGATCCGAGCAAGCCGCGGAAAGACGGGGATAACATATCCCCTCGGAGCGTTAGAGCATTGGCTATGCACGCTCGTGAGGATCTGCGATCCGAGCAAGCCGCGGAAGGACGGGGATAACATATCCCCTCGGAGCGTTAGAGCATTGGCTATGCACGCTCGCGAGGATCTGTGATCCGAGCATAGAGAATGACGAAAAAACGCCCTCTGACCGGAGTCAGAGGGCGTTGTGATCTCAGCGCAGCGGGCGCCTAGTCAGCGGCGGCCCAACTGTAATCCATTTCGGCCATCTGCTTGTACGTGTTCCAACGGGCCTTGGCATCGTCGCGGGCCAGATCCAGCAGCATCTCCGCGCGGTCAGGCATCGACTGCAGGAGCGTGCGGAAGCGGACCTCGTTATACATATACTCTTTGATGTCGATGGACGGCTCCTTGGAGTCCAACTGCAGCGGGTTCTTGCCCTCGGCGGTCAGGCGCGGGTCGTAGCGATAGAGGACCCAGGCGCCGGAGTCAACGGCCAGCTTCTGCTGGTTGAAGCCCATCTTCATCTGCGGGAGCCCGTGGGCGATGCAGTGGCTGTACGCGATAATCAGGCTCGGCCCCTCATAGGACTCGGCCTCACGGAAGGCGCGCAGCGTCTGCATATCGCTGGCACCCAGCGCGACCTGGGCCACGTAGACGTTCCCATAGGTCATCGCCATCTGCCCGAGATCCTTCTTCGGCAGCCGGCGACCGGCGTAGGCGAACTTCGCCACCGCACCCCGGGGTGTGGCCTTGGACATCTGACCACCGGTGTTGGAGTACACCTGAGTGTCCAGCACCAGGACGTTAAGGTTGCGGCCCTGGGCCAGGACGTGATCCAGGCCACCGTAGCCGATGTCGTACGCCCAACCGTCACCACCCACGATCCAGACGGAGCGGCGGACGAGCACGTCGGCCAGGCTCAAGAGATTCTCGGCGTTCGGATCATCGACGTCGGCCAGGCGGTCCTTCATCACCTGCACGCGCTCGCGCTGGGCCTTGTAGTCAGATTCGCTCTGCAGCTCGGCGTTCAGCAGCCCGTCGGCAAGCTCATCACCCAGGTCAGCCCGGAAATGCTCGACGAGCTCGCGGGCGAAGTCCTGCTGCTTGTCCAGCGTCAGGCGGAAGCCGTAGCCAAACTCAGCGTTATCCTCGAAGAGGCTGTTGTTCCACGCGGGTCCGCGCCCATTCTTATCCTTCGTATAGGGCGTGGTCGGCATATAGCCACCGTAGATGGAGGAACAACCGGTCGCATTCGCGATCACCGCGCGGTCGCCGTAGAGCTGGCTGAGCAGGCGGACGTAGGGCGTCTCACCACAGCCGGCGCAGGCGCCGGAGAACTCGAAGAGCGGTCGCAGTAACTGCGATTCCTTGACCGTGCGCAGCCGGAGCTCGGTGCGGTCGAAGTCGGGGATATCGTTAAAGAAGAAGTCCCAGTACGTGCGCTCCCGATCGCGGATGGGCAACTGCTCGGTCATATTAATCGCCTTGCGGTCGGGGTTCTGCCGATCCTTGGCGGGGCAAGCTGCCACACAAGCGCCACAGCCCGTGCAGTCCTCAGCGGACTCCTGGACCGTGAATTTCATCCCGCTGAACTGGCGTCCACGCGCGTCGGCGGACTTAAAGCCCTCGGGCGCGTCCTCCAGCAGGTCGGCGTCGTAAATCTTGGTGCGGATCACGGCGTGCGGGCAAACCATCGCGCACTTGCCGCACTGGATGCAGACGTCGGGATCCCAAACGGGGACCTCGAGCGCCACGTTGCGCTTCTCGTACTGGGTCGTGCCGGTCGGAAAGCTCCCGTCAGCGGGCCAGTCGGAGACGGGGATATCGTTGCCCTGGAGCGCCGCCATCTTGGCGGTGACATTCTTGACAAACTCGGGCGTATCCTCGTCAACGCGAAGGATGGGCTCCATCTCGATGTCACTGGTGGGCTTGGCGGGCACGTCGATCTTGTGCATATGCTCAAGCGCCTGATCCACCGCATCGTAGTTCATCTGGACGATCTTGTCGCCCTTGGAACCGTAGGACTTCTTAATGAATTCCTTGATCTTGGCGATCGCCTCGTCCTGCGGCAGCACGCCCGAGAGCGCGAAGAAGCAAGTCTGCATCACCGTGTTGATGCGCCCACCGAGGCCGACGTCGCCGGCCACTTCGTAGGCGTCAATGACGTAGAAATCGAGGTTCTTGTCAATGATCTGCTGCTGCACCTTGCGGGGCAGGTGATCCCAGGTCTCCTCGGCGGGATAGGGGCTGTTGAGCAGAAAGGTCGCGCTCTCTTCCGCGTTGGAGAGGATGTCATAGCGCTCAATGAAGATGAACTGGTGGACGCCGACAAAGTTCGCGGAGGTCACCAGGCACGTTTGGCGGATCGGATCCGGCCCAAAGCGCAGGTGAGAGCGCGTGATACCCCCGGACTTCTTCGCGTCGTACTGGAAGTAGCCCTGGGCGTAGAGATCGGTCTCGCCCCCAATGATCTTAATGCTGTTCTTGTTCGCACCCACGGTGCCGTCGGAGCCCAGGCCCCAGAAGAGCCCGCGCACGACGTCGTCACCCTCGATGTTGAAATCGGGGTCGTAGTCGATGCTGGTATTGGTGAGATCGTCGTAGATCCCGACGGTGAAGTGATTCTTGGGTTGGTCCTTCTTCAACTCGTCGAAGAGGCCCTTGACCATCGCCGGGGTGAATTCCTTGCTGGAAAGGCCGTAGCGGCCCCCGACCACCTTGGTGTCGAGGCCCATCTCGTCCACAGCCGTGACCAGATCTTCGTAAAGCGGCTCACCGGCGCTGCCAGGTTCCTTCGTGCGGTCGAGCGCGGCGACGACCTTGACCGATTCGGGCAAGGCATCGGCGAAGTGCTTGACGCTGAAGGGGCGGTAGAGGCGGACCTTGACCATCCCGACCTTCTCACCCTGATCGACGAGGTACTCGACGGTCTCGTGCGCCACCTCGGCACCGGATCCCATCAGCGCAATCACGCGATCGGCATCGGGCGCGCCGACGTAGTCGAAGAGATTGTATTCACGGCCGGTCAGCTCGGCGAACTCATCCATCGCCTCCTGGACGATCCCAGGGGTCTTGACGTAGAAGGGGTTCACCGACTCACGGCCCTGGAAGAAGACGTCGGGCCCGGAGGACGTACCCCGCACCACAGGCTTCTCAGGGTTCAAGGCGCGCTCGCGGTGCGCCCGCACCAGGTCGTCATCAATCATCGTGCGCAGCACGTCATCGTCCAGCTGCTCAATCTTGTTGATCTCATGGCTGGAGCGGAAGCCGTCGAAGAAGTGGACGAAGGGCACGCGAGCCTTGAGGGTCGCGGCCTGCGCGATGAGGGCAAAGTCCTGCACCTCCTGAATGGAGTTGCTCGCCAACAGGGCGAAGCCGGAAGCGCGGATGGCCATAACGTCACTGTGATCGCCAAAGATGGAGAGGGCCTGGGACGCGATGGAGCGGGCGGAGACGTTGAAGACGGCGGACGTCAGTTCGCCGGCGATCTTATACATATTCGGGAGCATCAACAAGAGCCCTTGCGATGCGGTAAAGGTCGTGGTTAGCGAGCCGGTCTGCAGGGCACCATGAATCGCGCCCGCGGCGCCACCCTCAGCCTGCATCTCAGCGACCAGGGGCACGGTGCCCCACAGGTTGGGCTCATCCTTGGCCGAGAGCTCGTCGGCCAGCTCGCCCATTGGGCTGGAAGGCGTGATAGGATAGATGGCGATGACCTCGTTGAGCTTATGCGCAACACTGGCGCACGCGGTATTGCCATCCACCGTCACCATTTTACGTTCTGCCATATAAAAACCTCCTGGAGATAAAATAAACGTCTGTTCATGCGAGACACGTCGTTCGCCGGAAACCTAAAGAAGCATTCAACTCTTGATTATAGCATACCCTTAGGGTCCGTCAAAAGGAAAGCCTTCCTTTTAACGGCGCGGAACGTAAGGGAACTGGATACTTGATGCTGAATGCTCGCGAGCGATCTGCGATCCGAGCAGGTCGCGTAAGCAGGTATATGCCCAGAAGGCCGGGGATGGCACATCCCCTTGGAGCCTTGGCTATGCACGCGCTCGCGAGCGATCTGCGATCCGAGCGTTCCGCGCGCGAAGTCGGGGATGGCACATCCCCTTCAAGCACAAGCTTTTCACGCTCGCGAGGATTTGCAATCCGAGCAGCATCAGCCATTACGTATGCCGCAGGTAGTCGATGAGCGGGTCGGTGACCAGGGGCACGACGTCGTCGATCATATGAGGCATCAGATTGTCCATCACCCGGGGCATCATCTCGGGCATCTGTTCCGCCATATAGGCGGGCATCGGGATCAACTCGCCGATCCGGTCGAGCATGGTCGGCATCAGCGCGGGCATCATCACCGGCAGCAATTTCGGGAAGAGCGTGGGGAAGAGCGGCTTCATCATGCCCAGGGCACCGGGCACCCTGCCCATCGCCCGCATCATCCGGCCCATCCCCAGCGGCATCGCGTCGACCACCTCGGGCCACATCGTCCCCATCAGCCGCGCGAACCCCTCCGGGGTCATCAGCGCGATCATCGCCTCGAAGACCGCCCATTGCGCCTGCACCTCCGGGTGCGGATCAGGGAAGTCGTAACCCAGCCGCTCGCTGCAAAAGCGCGCCAGATCGACGACCTCGACGTCCACGCCCTTCTTGTCCTTGGCGACCCGGAACTGGAATTCGCAGCACGGGCAGGCAGCCAGCATCGCCTCCGCCCCAACCTCCACGGCCTCGTCGAGCCGCGTCTCGCCGACGTCGGCGGCGACAGGCGGATCCTTGAGCAGCGTCAGCACGCTGCCGCAGCAGTGCGCCTCGTCGCGGTTATAGGGCATCTCCACGAAGTCGACGTCCGGTAGGGCCTGGATCAACCGGCGCGGTTCCTCGTAGATGTGGGAGACCCGGCCCATATGGCACGAGTCGTGCCAGGTCACCTTGACCTTCTCCGTCCCAGCCTCCGCCTCCGGGAACGCGAACTCGCCGCCGTCCAGCTTCTCAGTCACAACCTCACTGTAATGCTTGACGGTGATCTCATAGTCGATCCCCAGCTTCTCGGCCCACTCTGGATAAGTGTGCCGCCACATCATATTGCACGCCGGGCACGAGGTGACGACCGTATCAGCGCCGGCGGCCTTGACCGCCGCGATATTGCGCTTCATCACGTCCGCGAACGCATCCCACTTCCCGGCGACCAGCATCGGCGTACCGCAGCAGCTCTCCTTGCTGCCCAGATAAGAGAAATCCACCCCGGCCTCGTCCAGCAAGCGCACCGCAGCCTGCCCGATATCGTGCTCGACGTAACTGGCCGTGCAGCCGGCGAAATAGACCGCACCAGCCCCGTTGCCCGTGTGCGCCTCCCTGAGATCCTCGGGGAACCAGGCGTCGCGGTCGCGGCGGTACCCGGCCCAGATGTTGCCCTGATCCGCCAGGGCCGCCTCCATCATCTCGAAGGGCGGGAAGGTCATCCGCCCCTCCTCCTGGATCAACTGCCCCCGGAGCTTCATCCACGAGGGCTCGATGGGCAGGACGGCAGAACAGCGCAGGTTACAGAGCTCGCAGGTGGTACAGGCGAGGATACTGTCGACCATATATTGATCCCAATCCTCGCGGCCCTCCATATACTCGCGGAGCCAGTACCACTTCCCCCGGGGGCTCTGGCTCTCCCAGCCGCGCCCGTAATACTGATCACACTCCTGGACGCAGTAGCCGCACTGCGAGCAGGCGTAGGCGTACCAGGCCACGTCGCCGGGGATGTCGCGCACCGGCGCCTCACTGGGCGCCTCCCCCACCTTGGAGACCACCGCGTTGCCGAAGGGCCGAATCAGGGGCTCCACCGCGTTCGCGGCCATCAGCGAATAGCTGATCAACGCGTTGCCAACCACCTTGCCCGGGTTGAGAATCCCGGCGGGATCGGCCTGGTCCTTGAACGCCTTCAGCGTCTCAACCCGCGCCTCACCCAGGACCTTGGGCGCCATCTGCGAGAAGTAGAGGCCGGTGGCGTAGGGCCGCCCGCCGTACCGCTCCGCGATGGACGAGATAGTCAAGGAGAGGGGGAAGACGAAGTTATAGGTGAACTTCCGCTGATCCGCCGGGATGAATCCCAGAATGACGACCTCGGGCTCGCCGGACGGGTTCCGGCCCTCGCGGATGAGCATCCCCTCCTTGACGACGGGCTGGTCGACCTTCCGCTCCACCTCGCTCATCATCGCGCCAAGGCCGGAGAGCGGCACGACCACCTCGGCGGGCACCAGACTCGGGCCCAGCCGCTTGACCGTCATAATGCGGAAGCGGTGCTCCCACTCGTGGTGGGCGATCTTGTCGCTGAGCAGCTCCGCCGTGCACGCCTCGGTCTCCATCCGCGCCGCAATGCCCGCACGGACCGTCTCGGCGTCCCGCTCACGGAAGGCGACGACAACGATATAGGCAGCCGGCAGGAGCACCCGCTCCTCGATGGGGTGGCCGTGGTGCGTCATCAGGGGGGCCCGGTTCTTCATCTCCGCCATGCGGGGGTTGATGAAGTGGAGCGACCAGATGGGCAACCCCGCCTCCATGAAACCCTCTAACATACTGGAGTTTGGCGTTTTTAGCGCCAAACGAAACAAAAGAACCTTAACAAGTCTCAACACACACTAGCATTAGGCATGCGATGCCTAACCAACCTTCTGGGAAACGAGGTTGGGCCGCATTGCCGGTCTATAGCGATGGAAGCGACGATCTTAGGTGGCTGGCTGACGACGGCTGATGAAGCGTTGGATCACGGCATCCAGATCGCGAGATCGGATCGCTTGCTCGCAGGCCGATACCAGCACTCGACACGCGTGTTCCTCACGATGTTGACGGATGATCGCGGCGAGATTCGGTGCTCGATGCGGACCCTTCGTATGATTCAACCGCCACTGCAGATAGGTCAACGCCAGAAAGACGATCGCATACCACTTTTCCACCGCTTCGAAAGACTGCACACGGAAATCGCCTAAACCCAAGGCTTGCTTGAGGTAGAAGTTGTCGACTTCAATGGGCCACCGCTTCTGGTAAATCGTCAGCACTGCTTGCGCCGATAGCGTAGGATCGGTACACAAGAAGTACTTAGGGCGTGAATCCCTAGGGTGCCGTTTACTGATGAATACACAGACGTCGAAGGGCACCTTATTCAATCGACCAGCTACCTGGCGGACTAAATAACGGCGGCCCTTCTCCTCTGTAGCGGTTAATCTGACGCGCAGATACCGCCGGTGCTTGAGGTCGCGGTTCCATTGGGACACTTGCTTACCGTTCACGCAGCGATTGGATTTCAAGGCACAAATCACATGCCAGCCTTTGCGCCGGCAGAGCTTCAATAGTTTGTGGGAGGCATACCAGCTATCAAACAACACATAGACCTGGAAGCCAGCCGGGAGTTTCGCATCCAGATCTTCCAGCATCTCCCGCGCGAGGTTGTATTTACTGCGGAACCGGAGCCGCTGCCCTTTAGGCCGATGGCGATTCAGGCGTCGGACGGTCTTCTCGCGCATATACAGCCGATGATCAAAACTGTACGCCCGGGTGCCTAGCTGGAGGCGGACTTCAATGTGCACCACGCCGTTGGTATACACCGGTTTTCCGGGTCGACTGCGGGTATGATCGTGGTGAAAATCTACCGGTTCCAAATGGCGGGTGTCCACATCTTTTCCGGTCAAGCTATCGTCGATGCTGACAAATAGTGTGCGTTCCCCGGTCGCTTCTGCGTCTGCCAGCAGATCGGCCACCACGAAGTCTTGGAGGGGCTCGCGAATGTCCGTGGCGGTCCATGGACTGATGCGCAGGCAATCCGCCGCATTCGTCGCATCCGGGGCATCAACAATCACTTCGTAGAGAGAACGGAGTGTCTTATGTGGCTGGTTACTCACGATCACCGCATCGGCGATCCGTTGCACGTGCTTACGTTGAGGCTTGCTGAGACTCAAATGTAAAAGTGCGATGAAGTTTACCAATTTGGGGGAATGATGTACAATTTGCTTAAGCAAGAGAGACCTCCGGTAGATTTGGTTTGGATACCTCTATTCTACTCGGATTCTCTCTTGCTCCCATTTTTTCCCCTGTTTTCGCCAAAGTCCAGTTAGTTATTCATGACCAGATCCATAAACTTTTAGGGGGGAAACGTATGGACCCAAATCGATTCACAGAAAAGACGCAACAAGCGATCATGAAGGCTCAGCAGATGGCCTCGGAGCGGGGCAATCCTGAGATTGGTGCCGAACATATGCTCCTGGCGCTCCTGGAGCAGCCCGAAGGTGTCGTACCTCGGATTTTGCTGCAACTTGGCAACGATCCTCAGCGGTTGCGAATGGACCTGGAGCAGCAGCTAGATAAGAAGCCTCAAGCCCGAGGTGCCGCAGCCCAGCCCGGCTTTTCGCCGGTGCTGACCCGCATTATGCAGGCTGCTGAACGCGAGGCCCAGGGCCTCAACGACGAGTACGTGAGCACGGAGCACGTGCTTCTGGCTATGGCCGACTCCAGCGCCGGTGCCATCGCGCGGTTTCTCGCTGCGCAAGGAATCGATCGGGAGGCCGTGCTCCGGGCGATGAGCACGATTCGGGGCGGGCAGCGCGTGACGTCCCAGCGTCCCGAGACGACGTATGAAGTGCTTCAGAAATACGGGCGCAATCTCACCCAATTGGCGCATCAGGGGATTCTCGATCCGGTCATCGGCCGCGATGAGGAGATCCGGCGCGTGATGCAGATTCTCTCCCGGCGGACCAAGAATAACCCCGTGCTCGTCGGCGACGCCGGGGTCGGGAAGACCGCGATTGTGGAAGGGCTGGCCCAGCGGATCGTCAAGCAGGACGTGCCCGAGGGCTTGAAGAACAAGGAGATCTTTCAGCTGGATATGGGCGCGTTGATCGCCGGTGCGAAGTATCGCGGCGAGTTCGAGGAACGGCTCAAGGCCGTGCTTAACGAGATTGCCAATTCGGACGGGCGTATCTTCCTCTTCATCGACGAGCTGCATACGGTGGTCGGTGCCGGGCGCGCCGAGGGCGCGATGGATGCGGGCAACTTGCTCAAGCCGATGTTGGCTCGGGGCGAGCTGCGCACGATTGGCGCGACGACGCTGGATGAGTACCGCCAGCATATCGAAAAAGATGCGGCGCTGGAGCGGCGTTTCCAGCCTGTCTATGTGGATGAGCCTGATATCGCCGATACGATCAGTATTTTGCGTGGGATCAAAGAGCGATATGACAATCATCACGGTGTCCGTATTCAGGATGCAGCGCTGGTGACCGCCGCGCGGCTGGCCGATCGTTACATCACCGAGCGCAACATGCCCGACAAGGCCATCGATCTGATCGACGAATCGGCCGCTCGATTGCGGCTGGAGATCGACTCCAAGCCTTCCGAGCTTGACGAGATTGAGCGGCGGATCCAGCAGCTTGAGATCGAGCGCACGGCCCTCGAGCAGGAGAAGGATGAGATGAGCCGCGCGCGTCTGGACGATCTCAAGGAGGAGCTGGCGAATCTCAAGGAGGAGGCTGCCGCGCTCAATGCGCAGTGGAAACAGGAGAAGGCGCACATTGAGGAGATCCAGGAGACGCAGCGCCAGATCGAAGAGCTCAAACAACAGATCGAACGGGCCGAGGATCGGCAGGATTTCAACGAAGCTGCCCGGCTGCGGTACGGTAAGGCTCAGCGGCTGGAAGAGGCGTTGGCCGAAGCCGAACGAAAGTTCCACGAGGCTCAGGGTGCACATCCGCTGCTCAACTATGAGGTAGGCCCCGAACAGATCGCGCGTGTCGTCTCCGGTTGGACCGGCATCCCCGTCTCGAAACTGATGGAGGGGGAGCGGGCCAAGTTGATGCGGATGGAGGAAGAACTTCATAAGCGGGTGGTTGGGCAGGACGAGGCGGTCCAAGCTGTCTCCAACGCCGTTCGCCGGGCGCGGGCCGGCTTGCAGGATCCGAACCGGCCCATTGGCACGTTCATCTTCTTGGGCCCGACCGGTGTGGGCAAGACGGAGTTGGGACGTGCGCTGGCTGAGTTCCTCTTCGATACCGAGGACGCGATGGTGCGGATCGATATGAGTGAGTATCAGGAGAAGCACACGGTCTCCCGCTTTATCGGGGCGCCTCCCGGCTACGTGGGATATGATGAGGGTGGGCAACTGACGGAGGCGGTACGCCGTCGTCCGTACAGCGTCGTCCTGCTGGATGAGATTGAGAAGGCGCATACCGAAGTCTTTAACGTGCTCCTGCAGTTGCTGGACGAAGGGCGAATGACCGACGGTCACGGTCGCACGGTGGATTTCACCAACACGATTGTGATTATGACCAGCAACATCGGCAGTCGTTGGATCAAGGAGCAAGGACCGGAGGAAGCCCGTCCGCAGGTTATGGAAGAGTTAGATCGGACCTTCCGTCCGGAGTTCTTGAACCGTATCGATCAGGTTATTCTCTTCGGCAGCCTGAGCCGCGAGGATCTCAAGGCGATTGTCAAGATTCAGATCCGGCGCTTGCGCGAACTGATGGACGAGCAACAGATCGACGTCGAACTGACCGGTGAGGCGATCGCCTTCCTGGCGGACGAGGGGTACGATCCCGCCTTCGGCGCGCGGCCGCTCAAGCGGGCGATTCAGCGTGAGTTGCAGGATCCGTTGGCGATGGCGGTGCTTGAAGGCCGCTTTGCCACGGAGGATACGGTCTACGTTGATGTAGCTGAAAACGGTGAGCGTTTGAGCTTCTCCTCGGTGCCCCAGCGCGTTGGGGTCGCGGCGTGACCGTATGCGTGAGGGACTGGATAATCTGCGTCCCGGACACGGTTTGGGTGTCCGGGGCGTTTCTGCCTCTTTGAGGTTAAGTCCCTGCAACCCTTTTGGCCCACGCTGCCGCGCGCTCGAGCTCTCCTTCGCTCAAGGGGCCTTCGGTCCCTCCGACGATGAACCCCTCCGGGGGGAGAACGAGGCTGCCACCTCGTCTCTCGAGTCGCTTCGCGATCGGCTTGGCTGCATAGCCAAAGATCTTGACGAAGACGTTTAGAATCGCCGAATCCACCTCATCAATCGAAACCCGGGTATCGAACGCGGCGACTCTGACCCCTTGGATCGCGTTTCTGGGGATGCGGTTGAGAAAGTTTTTCGTGTCGGGCGTGGGACTGAAGGCGCGGGTCGGCGAGCCGACGATCAAGATCTGCAGCCCTGAGACCTGCTGAGGGTCGACCTCCCCGACTTTGAGCACCTCGACCTCTCTCTCTGAGGTGAGGGCTTCGCCCATCGCCTGGGCGACCTTCTCCGTGTTGCCGAAGACCGAATCATAGACGACCCATGTGTCCATTGTGTTTTCCTCCTCCTTTTGTTGGATGCGCACATCTCGCTTACTACCAGTATACGTGACGTCGTTGGCGTCTGCGAATAGCGACACCTAGGTTTTGTCATCGAGTGTCTTGGTGAGGTGCATAATGAGGGAATCGTCGAAGGGATAAGCCTTCCCCTCGATGCCGGGTGTGCCATCGTAGTAGACGCCCCGTCCATCCAGTTTGTAGCCCAGTTTGGCGTAGAGTTTCTGCGCGTCATTGTATCCGGGGTGCAGGCCGACGCCGATGCCGACCGTGGCGCTCCGTTTCCTGACCGTGGATTCGCACCGGGTGATCAGCGCCGTCTCGACGCCCTGCCGCCGGTGCGCAGGGAGGACGTTCAGGTCCTGGATTTCGGGAATGCCCGCGGCTCGAAAGGGTGGGTAGTCCGTCTGCCACACGAGTTTCGCGTGTCCCAGGTACTGTCCCGGCTCGTGGGCGATGAAGACCACCATCTCACCCACCTGTTGACTGGTGAGGCACGTGAGAAAGTAGCCCGGGGGCTTGCGCCACCCCATCCGGTCAAACTGCGCCTCGCATAGGTCCGCTAGGTGGGGATCAAGGTGTGATAGTTTCATCTTTTTTCCTTTGTGGCTTAGCGTTTGGAGGGACAGAATAGGTGTTCCTTATACGTTTCAGGAGACGTTACCTGAGATATATTCAGGCATTGTACGGAGAGGCTAGCTACGTTGAAATAACGCTTCAGGTTTTCAGTTTGTTCGCCGCTGAAGTCCCAGTTCTTGCCGATATCGCGATACTTGAGCATAAGATACTGAAGCTTTCCTGTGAACGTTTGCCAATCGCGTGCTGTCGCGTGCTGTGTCGGCACTTCTAGATGCGCAAGGTCCTTGTGGAGACTGTTTAAGTCTAGGTCTTCTGCATAGCCTACTGCGAGATCGAGTTCATGGTCGAGATTCCTCCGGAGACGCTGCTTGAATGAACGATGACGATCAGAGGATCTATCCAGTATGGACGTGCGTCGAGTGCTTCGTCCGTTGTACAAAATCCAGGCAGATGCGTGATAGAGGGTGTGGGCCCAATCGAGGGCGAGGTAAAGCGCATAGTCGAGCGCCATATCGCGATCGAGCGATAGGTAGGTGGATCGATCAAGGGCGCAATCCCGAGCTAGATTGCTGTCGAGTGCCCGAATCAAGGTGCGGGCGCGCTCCGGCGTGGGATCGAGGTCAGGACCAAGATCAAGGGCAAGGTCGGCGTAGAAGGCTCTTACCGCTATGCTATCATAGGAATTGTCAATGGATCGCGCTTTTTTCTTCACCCACTTGAGAAATCCTATGAGCTCCTCCTCATTTTTGATAAGTTTGCATAAGTTTTCCAGAAGTGTCTTGAAAAACACGTCCGCATTCTTAAGCTTACACGCAGCGAGTAAAATGACTTCCCGCCATCGGTCGTCATAAGCGTTGGCTAAGATGGCCCCGACAGGCTTTTTGTCGTCGGCACCGACGCTGCCAATAACGTCGCAGGCTGTGTAGTACTCTTGAAAGGGTAGATAGGCGAATGAATATAGATTTTGTGCACATTGTGTGATGATGCCACTTTCAGCTTCAATGGCCTTTAATATGGATAATCCGTCATTTTTGATATCGGATTCACGCTCTAAGGTCTTTCGGTCGACAGGCGGCAGTCTTTTCAAGAAGGCTTCGATATCGGACACGAGTTTGGACTGTTCCAGAAAGTAGTTGCTATGACGGAATGACTTGGCTGCCAAATGCGCCAGCATCTGGGTTTTGCGTTCCGAAGACAGGTGGTGGTAGGCAGTATCGTCCACGATTTGCTCGGTTCTTACTGTGTAGGATGACAAAGAGCCTAGAACACTCTCGTAGACTTTGGCTCGGTGTGATAATAGGTTTTGATGGGGGTCGCGATACAGTGCACAGAGACGTGTTAGGAATAGAGGATTACAGCCCATATCCCGGATCGCGCGGTTTTCATCTCTGTTAAGTTCTGCCCAGAATGCATTGCCTAACTCGGCTTCATTTTTTGCCCGAAACCACTTGCGGACGAAGCTGTACATTTGACCGATATGAAAGTCTGTCATTTCCACGGTCCGAAAGAACCAGGGTTTGTGAGCAATCGTGCCGTTGCGACACGTGACGAGCAGTTGGGTCTGCGGATAATCGACGGCGAACTGCCGCAAGGTTTGGATGGGTGGGGATGCTCCCTCCCCTCTGGGAGGTGTTGCTTGCAGGTTTTCCAGGAGTACGAGGGTCGTCTTATCTTTGGATAACAGGCGTTTAAGGAAAGGTTTAGTGCGAGGAAGTTGGCTTCTCTCATCCTCAAACGAACGGGCCAGCAGATCCAGCAGGTCCTCATTTGTATGCCAATCCGTGAGGTCGGCTAGAACCGGTACACGGTTTAGATAGCCTCGAGTTCCCTGGATGGCTAGATACTTAAGGAATGTGGTTTTCCCGATGCCGGGCCTTCCCACAAGAAGAATAGGTATGTTCAGTCCATTGGATTGACTGAGAAGGTCGAGGACATCGATACTTTTACCTTTGGCCCTGGTATAACGGTGCCGTAGTTCCTGGAATCTCTCAGGATCTCGATGTACTTCCTTGCGTAAGGCATTGACGTCATAATGCAGCATATACGTCGGCTTTTTCAGGATGTTGACGTGGGTAAAGATGCTTTCCAGGGGCAGAGGTTTCGATGTCTCTGCGTACTGAATCGTTCTGCACTTCGTTGAGAGCCTGAACCGATACAGTCCAGACTCAAACCCCCAATCCACTTGCTCCCATTCAGCCTCATTGGGCGTCTCCGAAAGCTCCTCGCCGATAGGCGTCCAATGCCAAGCTGAAGCGTTTGTGACTTGTCCGGGTCGCGACATACGCAATCCTTTCGAATGTCTGGGGCCAGCCGCCTGCATCCGTCTTTGTAAATTGAGTATACTCCATATTCAGAATCACGCGAATTCTACTTGTGCCTTGTGCTTTGGGTGTGAGAGTGGCTATTTGGGCGTGAATATCGCTCTGCCGGATCTGTACTATCATAAGGCCAATGCGCGAATCGGCGCGGTTGCGGAGATCCACGGCCCGCCGCGCGGACGTGCAGCTCGTTTCTCGGTAAACGTAGAGAGGATGTCTTTCTCAAGGAGGTATGGTAATGCGACCGAATAAACTTCGACAGTTGTTGAATGAGGGCAAGCCCACGCTGGGCACCCACCTGATCTGCCCGTGGCCGGGGATGGTTGAGATTGTGGGGCATTCCGGAATGTTCGACTACGTGGAGTACGTGGGCGAGTATTCACCCTTCTCGCTCCCGCAAATGGACAACTTCGGGCGGGCGGTGGATATCTTCCCGGAGATGTCGGCGATGATGAAGGTGGAGGAGCAGACCCGAGGCTTTATCGC
>DAOTTS010000035.1:0-42091 GCA_034437735.1 Anaerolineae bacterium | reverse complement strand
CTGTAATGAGATACTTCAGGATACCACAAGCTCGCTTTTATGTTTACTCAGGTGTACTATGTTTGGTTACCAGAATTTCGATCTACTGAGACTTTATCCTTTCGCTTTGTCACGGTGTTGCCTTGTCAGTTATCTTATGGTAGAAGTTTATCGTATTAGCAATAATTGACAAATAAACAGGCTCTATGCTTCAGAATTATTTGAAAGCGTCGTATATGTCCGCCGCTGAAAGTCTCATTATGGAGGTCCGCGCGAAGACGTAACGCTCGACGTTGCACAAGCGTTGCATTTCTGCTGTAGTTGAAGTACCATAGACCGTAGTGTTCAGGTTCTTACCAACAAGGAGGGCAAGATGCTAAGTTGTCACGATATGAAACTCGGGGAAGTGTACGTCTGCGAGGTGTGTGGGTTGGAACTTAAGGTCGTCAAGGAGTGCGACGAATGCGGTGAGGATGCGGATGCCTGCGCCTGTGAGGAGCACTGCTCCTTCGACTGCTGTGGGGAGGAGATGAAGCTGAAGGAAGCTGCCTAGGCGCCAGCCTGCGCATTATGTGACGGTACGGATAGATGATGGAAGGGAATCCTACCTGTGTGTGGGATTCCCTTTCACCGTTTGAACGGCGACGTCGTCCGGCTTACCGCCTGACCGCGATCTCCTCCAGCTCTTGGGTTTTGGTCTCATACGGGTTGACCGCCAAGATGATACCGATGGGGATGAGCACGATCAGCGCCGCCGCGACCCAGAAGCCGTCCATAGTCGGGTAGGCGTCGAGCAACACCGCCGACAGGGCCGGGCCCACCACGTAGGAAATCCGTGCCACCGTCGTGGCCCAGCCTATGCAGGCGCCCCGCCGCTCGGTGGGGAAGATCTCCGGCACGTAGACCACGATCCAGGTATAGGTGAACGAGGTGAAAAATCCCGTGATAACCGCTGCCAGTGGGAGGAGGGCGCCTTGAGCGAATCCGAGCACGACCAGACAGAGGGACAGGAGGACGCATCCGCCGATCAGCGCCGGCTTGCGGCCGATGCGGTCCATAATCGAGCCGCTGGTCACCCCGCCGATCATCGCCATAATCAACGTGGCAAGCAAGACCATGGACCACTGGTTCAGTGTGTACCCCTTGACCGTCATGAAATAGTAGCCGGCCCAGTAGTAGAGCACAGAGTAGGTCAGCCAGCAGAGCCAGATGGAGGCGGAGATCGCGATGTACTGCAGGTCCCGGCGGTCGATCACCCCAAGGCCGAAGATGTGTCGCTTGCGCTTGCCGGTCGCGCGCTGAACCTTGATCACTGCATACCGGCCCGTCTCTTTCATCCGCTGCCACATCGCTAACATTGGGATCATCAGGATGAACATCACCCCGTACATCCACCGCCAGTCGACCTTGAGGACGTTCAGTAGAAGCGGGGGAAGGATGGCCTGGAGTGGGATGAGGCCGATGACGTAGACGAGGGCGACGTACTTAGCCCGCTTTTGGGCGGGCGATTCCTCACTGATGGGGATCGTCCACATATTGGAGACCGTGGTGAACATCGCCAAGGTGTAGAAGACCATGAAATGGTGGATGGTCGGGGTGAACAGGACAAGGCCAAGGGAGGAGAACCCCATCAAGAGGACGAGGATCAGGATCGCGTACTTCCGACCGATGATGTCGGTCAACCCGTTGAGCAGGAAGATGAAAAAGGTCGCGATGAGATAGACGGCCTCGAGCCACGAGAACCGCGATGCGGTGATGTTATAGGCTTCGATCACGTAAGGGACGGCCGTGGTCTTCACCGTGGAGATGTATTGATCCATCACCGCGACTAACCCCATAAAGATGATCAGATAGACGAGGTAGTTCCGGCTGCGCATGCGTACTTGAGCACCAACGTTAAGTTCTTCGGTTGCTTCCATGATTTGCTCTCCTATCGTTAATGATAATGTTGGAAATGATAATCTCGGACGTTATGGTCAGCTTGGGATGAGTACCGGCTCAGCCTGTCGCCGTACTTGACGGTCGTATGCCTCGCGCCCGCCCGCTCCAGCGATCACCCGGCCCCCCTCTGCAATCTGCTCCTGGACGCTCACGTTGATCCGCTCCATAGATCCCGGCGAGAGAAGATAGAGGATGCGGCTGCCGATTACCAGTCCTCGGGGTGGGGATTCTAGCCACATGATCGAGCCGGGCTGGGCGACAAACCAACTGCCGATCGCATCCTCGCCCAACCGGCTGAGGGGGATGCCGGCTGCTGCCTGGCGTTCGGAGGTCGGTCTGACGTGGGCGACCTGCCATTCCCCATCCACGTAGGCCTCCCCCTCACCCTCAAGCAAGAAGTACCCCAAAGAGTCATACCATTTCTGCACCAGCGGATCAGCATCGATGGTTGCCTCACGTCACGCGTCGATCATCATCGTGGAGAAGATCTTGTAGCGCGCGGGAATCCCCACCTCACCCGCGCTCGTCAACAGGAGCCTGCCCACCGACTGAATGCCCTGGCGCATCAGCTTCCGGTAGGTCTGTCGTCCCAGCCGATCTTGCTTCAGTTCTTTGTTCCAACGCATAGGTTGTCCTTTGTGGTCGGTGATCTGTTGGTTAGTAGGGAGCGTGCTCCCATACTGTATAACACGCCAGATGCGCATTAGTTACGCATTTGGATGAGGCGCGTGCTTTCGCAGGCATGGGTCTGCGTTTGGTGCTTTATAGGATAGCCGATAAACTTAGGAAGTGTTGTAGACTTGTGAATTTCGAGGTTTGTATACAATGGACGCATAAGGATGGATGTTGGGATCGTCTCGTGCACGCTGAGACGAATGGCTGGCGCGGATAGCTGAATCACACCGACGAGGAGGAAATGCGCATGGATATGTTAGAGGCTCTGGTTCCGAAGCCCCAACGCGTTGAGCGGCGAGATGGATTTGTATCGTGTCCGGACCCTATTGTGATCTATTTGGCGAACGACGTGCCGGTGATTCATTCGATTGCCGAACGCCTTCAACGCAGACTCACCGATATTGGCCTGAA
Source organism: Anaerolineae bacterium (assembly GCA_034437735.1). Lineage (GTDB taxonomy): Bacteria > Chloroflexota > Anaerolineae > B4-G1 > SLSP01 > PWVB01. The sequence continues at coordinate 39,085 of DAOTTS010000035.1, read as the reverse complement.
TGCGGTTTTGACGGCGACGGATGTAGCCTTGGATCCCCCGTTTATCACCCTGCGCTTGGATCCCGACGACGCGGTCTATATTCAGGGATATCGTCTGGTTGTGGATGGGCAGAGTATTCGGGTGACGGGCGCCGATGCCGCCGGGCTTTTCTACGGGATTACGACGCTCATTCAACTCTGCCGTGCCGCGGTGCGCACGCAGGCCCCCGGCCTGCCCCAGGTGCGGATCGTAGATTGGCCGGATTTTCCCAACCGTGGGGTGATGCTCGACATCAGCCGCGATAAAGTGCCGACGATGGAGACGCTCTATGCATTGGTCGACCGGCTGGCCGATTGGAAGATCAATCAACTGCAGCTTTATATGGAACACACTTTTGCCTATCGCGGCCACGAGGAGGTATGGGCGGCTGCCAGCCCCTTCACCGGTGAAGACATCATGGCGCTGGACGCGTACTGCCGGGAGCGATTCGTCGAACTCGTGCCCAACCAGAACAGCTTTGGGCATATGACCCGTTGGTTGGTGCATGAGTCCTACAATGCATTGGCTGAGTGCCCGGAGGGATGCGAGCTCTGGCCCGGGCATCCTGGGGAGCCTTTCAGCCTCTGCCCGACGGATCCCGGTTCGTTAGCCCTGCTGCGGGATCTTTACGATCAGCTTCTGCCTCACTTCAGCAGCCCCATTTTCAACGTGGGATTGGACGAGACGTTCGATCTGGGCAAGGGTCGGTCCGAGGAGCTGTGCGAGGCCCAGGGAACCGAGCGGGTCTACCTGGAGTTCCTCAAAAAGATCCATACCCTGGTCGCTGAACGGGGACGGACGATGCAGTTCTGGGGCGATATCATTCTACACGAAACCCAACTGGTCCCCGAGCTTCCGGAACACGCGATTGCCATGGAGTGGGGGTATGAAGCGACCCATCCCTTCGACGAACACTGCCAAGACTTCGCCGAAGCTGGGCTGGCGTTCTACGTATGTCCCGGCACGAGCAGTTGGAACACCATCGGGGGCCGCACGGATAATGCCCTCGGTAATATTGAGCGGGCGGCAGTCAACGGCAAGGAGTCGGGTGCGGTTGGCGTCCTCAACACCGATTGGGGGGATAACGGGCACATGCAGCCGCTCCCGGTGAGCTATCTGGGGTTCCTTGCCGGCGCTATCGTGTCTTGGAATGCGGCGGTCCCGTTGAAGGATCTGGACGTCCCGTCTCTCCTGGATCGCTACGCCTTTGAGGATGCGGCGGGGGTGATGGGCCGGGTGGCCTACGATCTGGGGAACGTCTATCAGATTCCCGGCGTTGAGACGCCTAACGCGTCGCCGCTCTTCCTCTTAATGATTCATCCGGAGCGCCCGATGCCCGAGGACGTGGATCCGGATGCGCTTGCGAGCGGTCTGCAAGAGGCGCGTCAGGTGCTTGACGAGATCAAGGGTCGGCTTCCCGATGCTGAGATGGTTCGCATGGATGCGGATTGGATCCGGGATGAGTTCGCGTGGGCCATCGATCTGTTAGCTTTTGGAGCCCGTCTCGGGTTGGCCCGTCTAGCCCAGGATCCTCCCGTCCCGACCTCTGCGCTGCCGGAGGCAGCGCGGGCGCCGTTGGCTGCCGACCTCGAACCCCTGATCGCGCGGTATCGTGAGATCTGGCTGCGCCGGAACCGCCCGGGTGGATTAAATGATTCGGCCGCCCGGTTAGAGCATCTGCTGCACCTGCTGCAAGGGACCGTTTAAAAGCTGTGAGGAGTAGGGGACGGAAGGATGGCCGGATATGAGTGAGCATGGAGGGGCGTTCCCGCCTCCGGGGTATGCCGCGACTGGGTCTGCCGTGAGCGGCATCGAGGTCTATCGGCCTGCCCTGGAGACGGAAGAGGCGTCCCAGGAGGTCGTGGCGTTCAAGTGCCCGCGCTGCCTGGGCACGACCGCCTATAGCGTTGAGGATGGCGGGTTGCGGTGCTCGTATTGCGGGTACTACGAGCCGCCGGCTCAACAGGTGGTGGGCAAAGGGGCGCGCGAGTTTGAGTTTACGGTGGAGACGGTTCAGGCTTCACGGCAGGCGAGTGGTTGGGGCGTGCCCCGTAAGGACGTCCGCTGCCAGAGCTGTGGTGCGACGGTCTCCGTGCCGGTCGAGCGGATGACCCATATCTGTCTCTTCTGTGGATCGAACCAGATCATCCAGATGGAGGCGTCGCAGGATACGCTCCGGCCCCGGTTTCTCATCCCGTTCCAGGTCGATGAGGCAGCCTGCCGCCGGGCCGTCCGGACGTGGTTGGGCAGCAGTTGGATGACGCCGAGTGCGCTCCAGAATCTCGCCGGTTCGGCTGAGTTACTGGGGTTGTATCTGCCGTATTGGACGTTCGATGCGGGGACCACCGCCTCGTGGCGCGCCCAGGTGGGGCACACGGTGCACGAGCGTTATTATGATGCCTCCTCAAAGTCCTGGAAGACCCGCACCAAGACGGTCTGGCGGTGGGAGTCCGGGCGAGTGGCCCGGACGTTCGATGATCTCCTGGTGCCGGGAGCGCACCGGATCAGTGCGCTGCTCCTGGAACGGATCGGGGACTTTCAGACCTCAGCGTTGACCCCTTACGAACCGACCTATCTGGCCGGATTCACGGCGCAGACGTATGACGTCACGTTGGATGATGCGTGGACAGCGGTCCGCAAGCGGATGCGCGAGCGGACGCGGCAGGCGTGTCGGGAACAGGCGAGCACCTCCCGCATCCGAAACTTCACGATGTCGCTCGATTTTCGCGACGAGAGCTGGCGCTACGTGCTGGCCCCCGTCTACTTGGCCTCGTATCGATACCAGGGCGAGCGGTACCAGGTGCTGGTCAACGGTCAGACCGGGGCGGTCGCCGGTCAACGACCGGTGGCCTGGCCCAAGGTCTGGTTGGCGGTCACTGCGATGGTTGCGCCCGGTTTGTTGCTGGGGGCCGTAGGGCTGATTGCGTCTGCCTTGGGCCTTGCGCTGCCGCCGGCACTGGTGGCTGGGGGCGGGATCCTGGTGCTCGCTTTGGTCTTGTTGGTGATCGGTGGGATCTTCGCGGTGTTGACGTTGGTGAAAGCGAGCCGAATGGATGATGTCTGACCTGCTAGATACGTGGGGAGCGACCCTGGTGCCGTTGCTTTGTCCTCACTGCGATCGTCGTTTTTTGATGTCGGACCGTTCCGGGGATACATGGTGTCCTCACTGCTTTGAGGCGGTCTTGATGGAGATTGATGATGAGGATGTTCCCTATCTCGACGTCGCACTGCCGGAACGGCTTGTGCCCTTCGAGGTGGGGGAGGGTGACGTCACGTCTGCCGTCGAGGATTTTGCCGGCACGATTCCCTTCCCACCAGAGGATCTCGAACCTGCCAAGCTGCGTTCGCGCATGCAACGGCTGTACCTACCCCACTGGTTGGTCGATCGCGAGCTTGCGGCGCTTTGGGAGGCGGAGGTCGGATTCGACTATGAGGTCGTCAGCCACCAGGAGCGTTACGCTGACGGGCGGGGATGGCAGACCCGTGAGGTGACCGAGGATCGCATCCGCTGGGAGCCCCGGGTGGGCCGGCTTCGCCGTCGGTACGAGAACGTGCCGGTCTCAGCATTGGAGGACACCGGGATCCTTAAGCACCTGGAGGGGTATGCTTTCGCTCGTGCCCACGCTTATGTCCCGGATGACGTGCGCGACGGTGGAGATGTGGTTGCCATTCGGTTGCCCGACCGCTCCCCCGAGGATGCCTGGCCTGACGCCGTGCCACGATTTCGGTCGCGGGCGGCGACGGAATGTCAGCGCGCTTCACAGGCCGAGCACATACGGGGGTTCCGGTGGTCGGTCAATTATGGCACGCCCACGTGGACCCTTCTGCTACTTCCGGCGCTGACCGCCTATTATCTTGATGACGATGATCAGGTGCACACAGTGTGGATCAATGGACAGAACGGTCGGATCCACGGTAGGCGGCGGGCCTCGATGAAACGGGCGTGGCGCAGAGCCGGGATCATCGCCGCTGTTGCTGCGGTCATCTTTGTGCTCAGTCTGATCCTGGGAGCGGTCGGTCTGATGGTGCCGCCGTTGCTGGCACTGGCCGCCGTCGGTGGGGTTCTCGCCGTGGTCATTGCGATGGGCGCGATGGTCCCCGTGATTCGTGCATGGAGCTTCAACCGGCAACAGGCACCCTGAGCGTCCGGCCTATCTCTCGTTCACGCTTGTTGCGATAGGAGTGAGGATGATCGCATCGTTCGGTATAGGCGTCGTGACATTCGTCCTGGCTGTGATCTTTGCGGTCGCCGATTGGGCGGCCGTGATCCGGCGTTGGAAACGGGTGGAGTACATCTGCAAGCCGGCCACGATGGTGGCGCTTATCGCCGCGGCCTTATTCCTTACGGCTGGTAGAGGGGACGTGGCATTTCGGGCGGCGTTTCTTCTTGGGCTGACCTTTTCGCTGCTGGGGGATGTTGCGCTGATGCTGCCTGGCGAGCGGTGGTTCCTCCTCGGATTGGCAGCGTTTCTGTTTGGTCATCTGAGCTATCTTACGGGCTTTAACCTCATCCTGCCACCGCTCTCGGCCCTGATCCTTCTGCCTGGGATTGCCCTGCTCGCCGTCTTTATCCTGAAACGGCTGATTGAAGGTCTCGTCGCGCACGGTGCGGACGATTTACGGATCCCCCTCATCGTCTACGGTGTGGTGCTAAGCCTCACCCTGGCGTCCGGTTGGTCCACGCTTTTCCGACCGTCTTGGTCGCCGCCGGCGCGTATCGCGGCTGTCCTGGGTGTCACGCTCTTCTTCGCGTCGGATTTGATGTTAGCGTGGGACCGCTTTGTTCGCCGCTCGCATCTGCTCCACGTGTTGGTCATCATCACTTACCACCTCGCACAGTTTGCGCTGACCGCTACCCTGATCCTGGGTGTGGGAGGGTAGGCGTCCTCCAATCTGGGAGTTGCGACACAACTGCGACAGACTCCTGACGTTCTTGTGAAGGTGAGCGGATAGGATAGAGTAGAGCCCATGTAAGGGTGGGGTGCCATTGATGTGCCAACACCAACAGCTATCATAGAGAGTGCCACCGCTGATGATCGTAGGAATTAGAAGGGGTTTATGTTTATGACGACAATTCTGTTAGTCGAGGATGCGCAAGACCTGGCCTAAGTCATAATCAGGAACCTCCGGACCGAGGACTACGACGTTCTCCACGCCGGGGACGGCTTGAAGGCCCTCCAGCTCCACGCGAGGCACGAACCGGACCTCGTGATCCTGGATTGGATGCTCCCTAAGCTCGACGGGCTGGAGGTACTGCGGCAGATTCGGCAGGACTCACCGGTCCCGGTGCTGATGCTCACTGCCCGCACCGAGGAGACCGACTGGGTGGTGGGCTTGGAGGTGGGGGCCGACGATTACCTGACCAAACCGTTCAGTATGTGGGAACTCATCGCTCGGGTGAGGGCGCTCCTCCGCCGTATCGAGCGCGTGACGGCGATCCCGGCTGCCGACCGTGAATCTGAGGGCGACGTACTCCGTTACGAGACGTTAGCCCTCGACCCCGAGGCTTATCAAGCCACGCTCGACCGCTCCCGGGCGGAAAATGAAGCTTTGTCGTTGGATTTGCAGCCCGTGGCGGTCGGTCTGCTTGTCCGGCGGTGCCTTGAAGTGCTGGCGCCGTTAGCATAGGATCGCGAGCATGTCGAGATGATCGCCGAAATACCGGAACCGCTGCCTGAAGTCTTTGCCGATGCGGGACGGTTGGATAAGATTCTTACCAACTTACTTCGCAATGCGCTGCGCCATACGCCGGCCGGGGGCATTATCATTGTCCGCGCGGCGGCTGAGTCGGGGAGGGTTCGGCTGGCGGTCTGCGATACAGGAGAGGGCATTCCGAGGTAGGAACGTTCGCACATCTGGGAGTACTTCTACCGGGGGACGGAGGCGCGCGTCCACGATCAGCACGGGGCTGGGCTGGGGCTGCCTCTGGTCAAGGAACTGACCGAGGCGATGAGGGGATCCGTTGAGGTCGAGAGCGAAGTTGGGGCGGGGAGCTGCTTCAACGTCGACTTGCCGGTTTGGGCTTGGGATGCACCCCAGTTAAGGATAGAATTTGGTTATAACCGACTTGACCGTGGGACGAAGTCTGTTATTATGCCGTTAACCATAATCAGGCACAGGCGTAATCAAACACAGGCGTAATCAAACACAGGCATAATCAAACATTGCTGAGACCATCGTGGTAAGGAGAGATGACCGTGGGGCTTTTTAGACGCAGAGATCAGGCCGAATCCGATTCCAGGCAACCGGAGATGACACCGACCCCTCCCGAGCAGCCGACATCGCCCGAACCGCCGCCGGATGAGCCGGGTGCGGATAATGGATTGTTTGTGCCTCTGGAGGAGGAACCGCCGGGCACCCCGCCTCAGCGCGGTTTTATTAGTGAAAAGCGTAAGGCGTTGCGCCGGATGATCCTCAACATCGCGGATAACTTGCGTCAACGTGTCCTGGCCCCTGACGTTTCGTTGGATTTGCCGCTTCACCGCACGCGGGAACGCGAACAGGCGGTCGAGGAAAAATTAGCCCAGTTGATGTCCAGCGCCAGTTTTCGGCTGCCGGGTGATATCATCAGCAAAGAGGAGTTTGTCTCCGACGTGATGGATGAGATCTTCGGCTACGGGCCGATTCAGAAACTCGTCAATCGGGATGATATCAACGAGATCATGGTCAATGGACCTTACGTGATCTTTGTGGAGAAGAAGGACGTGGGTCTCCGCGAGACAGGGCATAAATTCCTGGATGATGACCACGTCGAGCGCATCATCAAGCGCATTGTGCTGCCCTTGGGCCGTGAGGCTGACCGGGATAACCCAATGATCGATGCCCGCCTCCCCGATGGCTCTCGCGTTAACGCGGTCATCCGACCCTGTGCCATCGATGGGCCCAGCATCACCATCCGTAAGTTCTCTCGTGACAAACTGACCGTGGAGGACCTTCTCAACTTCGGCTCTTTGACCGAGGATATGGCGCGTTTCTTGGAGGCTGCCGTGGTTGCGCGGCGCAACATCATCGTCTCGGGCGGTACCGGCTCTGGAAAGACGACGCTGATTAACATTCTATCCAGTTACATTCCGGAGGATGAACGGACGGTCACTATTGAGGACGCCGCTGAGCTTCAGCTGCGCCAGCGCAACGTGGTGCGGTTGGAGACCAAGAAGCCGACGCCGGCGAGCCCGACCGAGGTGACGATTCGGGATTGTGTGATCAACTCCCTGCGGATGCGCCCGGAGCGCATCGTCGTTGGCGAGTGCCGGGGTGGTGAGGCGTTGGATATGCTTCAGGCGATGAACACCGGCCATGACGGCAGTTTGACGACCATTCACTCGAATTCTCCGCGCGATTGTATCTCCCGTCTGGAGACGCTGGTGATGATGGCCGGGGTCGAACTGCCCCTGTTGAGCATTCGTAAGCAGATCGCTTCGGCGATCCATATGATCGTGCAGACCAACCGCATGCGTGACGGCAGCCGGAAGGTTACCGAGATCACCGAGATCGTCGGGATGGAGGGCGAGACCCCCGTGCTTCAGGAGGTCTACAAGTTCTTCGACGAAGGTGATAGCGAAGACGGCAAGGTCGACGGATATCACGGCCCCACCGGTGTGCGCTCCAACTTCGACAGCGTCTTCAAGCAGTACGGCTTCAACTTCCCGCCTTCGATGTTTATGAAATCGGGAACGTTTGGGTAGCACGTGAACGATTGCCTTTAGGGAGTCACGGTTGGAAATCCCTGGAGCCAAAACTGGTGCCCACCATGCGCGCACTCTCGATCCAGGGGTGATCCGGCGGGACCGTACGCCGTTTACCTGCGACTTCCTCGAGGGGCACTGGCACGGATTCGCCGTTCTGGAGGGCCACCATCACATTGTAGTGTTCCTCGTGGATCAGTTTGGCGCAAGCCGTTCCCAACTGCGTGGCTAACATCCGGTCGGTTGCCGTGGGGGTTCCTCCCCGCTGAAGATAGCCTAATGCGGTCACCCGGGATACCAGTCCGGTCCGTTTTTCCAGTTTGCGCGCGATCTTCCCACTGAGATTAGACTTGGGTTTTCGTTTCTTTCCCTTCTTCTTCAGCTTCTTGACCCGTTTCTGTGAGATAGCGCCCTCCGCCAGGGCGACGATGCTGAACCGTTTGCCCCGCCGGCTGCGCCCTAGGACGGCCTCAGCGATGATATCGACGTCATAGGGGATCTCCGGAATAAGAATCACGTCAGCCCCGCCTGCGACGCCGGATCCCAGGGCCAGCCATCCTGCGCTGTGACCCATCGTCTCCACAATGATGACACGGTGGTGGCTCTCAGCCGTGCTGTGCAGCCGATCGATGGCCTCCGTTGCGATAGCCATCGCGGTATCGAACCCGAACGTCACGTCGGTCATGGCCACGTCATTGTCGATGGTCTTCGGCAGCGTGACGACGTTGAGTCCCTCTTGGGAAAGATGATGGGCGTTCTTCACCGTGCCATCCCCGCCCAGACAGACCAGACAATCGAGGTGCTGTTCGTGGTAGTTGGCGACGGCCAGAGGCGTCATATCCATCTTCCCCTCGTCCCCGACGGGCATCTTATACGGCTTGTCCCGGCTGGTGCCCAGGATTGTGCCTCCCACCGTGAGGATCCCGGAGAGCGCGTTGCTGTCAAGCCGTATGAAGCGGTTTTCAACCAGGCCGTGGAATCCATCGAGGAACCCGATGACCTCCATATCCAGTGCGTTCGCTGCCTTGCCGACCCCGCGAATCGCTGCGTTCAAACCGGGGCAGTCGCCGCCGGCGGTGAGAATTCCGATCATCTGTTTCGGCATACCAGCCTCCTTTTGGATACTATGCTCGTCGATCACTGTCTGACCTGGTTAAGCGTCACTTTTGGATCCGATACGCTCGTCGACGTTTGAAGGGCCTCCTTGTCTATGTGGGATGAATGCCTTGCGTCTCTTCCATTGTACTCAGGGTTTCTGTCCGCACAAATGGTGATAGCCGCGAAAGCTCCATTGAACATGAAGGGACGTTCCTTGGTTTTCAGAGCACAATGCTTGAAAACCAAGGGTAATCGTTTAGTTATGTGAGCAGACCAGGTGCAACGCACTTAAATTGAGTCCACTTAGTGCATACTGTACCTATTTGCCAGGCGTAAAAGTGCTTCGCACCTCAGAAGACTAAACAGATACAACCAAGGAGGCCGTACGTTAGAGGTCAAACCACGCTGCAAAGAGGGGGGTGAGATCCTCGTCAGAGGCGACCTGCGCTGCATTCAGAAAAGTCTCGGTGGGGACGATCTGGTAGCGGTGTGTGTCGGTAAAATCCTTCAGGAAGGGGAAAAAGGTATTGTCGCCCATCTCCTGGCGGAGTGCATCGATAAAGAGCGCGCCGTGGATGTAGATGGTCTGACGATAGGCGTCCCACCCTGTGAAGTCAGAGGCGGAGCTGTTGACCAGTGGATCGTAGGCCCCTCGGGTGCCGTAAGATCGCTGCCACTCCTGCAAAAGCGTGTCTCCTGAGGAGGTGCTCAGGGCCGAGCGGTCGCGATAGAGGGCGATGCTGTAGGTGGCCATACCTTCATCGAGCCATGGGGCGTTGACCGTGTGGCTGCCGACCTGAGCGTACCACCACTGATGGGCCAGCTCGTGAGCCAGCAGGTACTCGTACTCCGCTCGGGATGCCGTGGTGCGTTGAGCCTCCTCGACGTAGACCATCCCAGGAAACTCATAGCCCCCGATGGGGACGGCGGTGTGGACGACATCGAGTTCCTTGAACCGATAGGGGCCGTAGAGCCCGGTATAGGTTGAGACGATGGCTGAGGCCATCTTCAACGCTTCGTCGGGTGGGGTCACGGCATTGGATGCCGGCAGTGTGTGAACCCGGAGGGTCACACCATCGACGGTGATTTGGGCGGTGTCGAACCGGTCGCTGAGGGCGATGGCGAATTCCCGGGCCGGCCCGCTGACAAAATGCCATGTAGTCCGGTTTTCCTTTATCTCTTCATCCAAGAGCTTGCCGGTCGCGACGACCTGGTGAGCGGAGGGCGCCGTAAGCGACACCTCATAGAGCGAGGTCTCGGATAACATCGCGTCCCCCACGATGGGGACCGGCGGCGTCTGCCAACCCTTCCCGGCTTCATAGGGCGCGAGGATCGGATACCAGCCTGCGAGGGAGAGAATTCCATGTGTGTGGGCGAAGATGCCGTATCCGCGTGCTGGGCTGTCAGGGACCTGGGCTGTGAAAGCGAGCGTGACGGTGGCTGCCCTATCCGGCTCCAGCGGCGAATCGAGCGTGACTTGTGCGACGGTCGTGTCCTGCGCGTAAATGACGTCCAAGGGGACGCCGCCTTGGAGGATCCGGTCGATCGTCAGGCTGCCGCCGCCGTAGATGGTATCGGCGTTGGGGTAGAGCCGGAAGACTAAGGTGCGCAGCCTTTCGCCGCTGCGGTTGGTGTAGTGAAGATCCATCTCCCCGCTCACGGTGTCGTCCTGAAGATCGACGGTCGCGGTCAGGGTGTAGCGAGGGGCGAGGGCGACCCTGTCTAGATCGGACTTGAACTCGGAGCCAAGGATGAGGGCTTGCTTTTCGTCATAGGTCAGGGTGGTCTTGGGTCTTCTCTGGCGCAGGGCTGAGACAGCAAATCCGGCGGCAAGCAGGATCGCAATCACACCCATAACCGCGTAAAGCTTTTTGCCCTTGAGCATCGTTTTACGACCTTGGATTCCCTGGCTGATGGCCCTATTATAACGGATAAGTCGCTAGGTGAGAAATGAAGGGCGGGTTTAACAGAAGCTCACAATGCGGAAGCTGTCTGGCTTTCAGCCTCAATCGTGGTCTGTTCTCTCAGTTTGAGAGGATATTTTTGACATATACCTGGATTGAGAAGTGGAATTCTGTTATGATGCGTGATATGAAACGCAAATACTATTTACCACTCGCTGCTTTTTTGGCGATCATAGGTATGGCGCTGTTGGCTTCTCCGATGATCATTCGGGCGCTGCCCGGTCGCTATGCGTACTATTTGCCTGAGCCGCTGCAACAACTGCGGCGCAGGGATCACCCTGTTACCCTACCGACCGCACAGGCGACGCCCGTCGTGACGTCGGCACCGCCGTCGGCGGTGCCGACCTTGACCCTGCCCGGGCCGACTGCGACGTTCCCTGCGCCTACCTCCACGTCACCGCCCTCCGAGACCCCGTTGCCTACCGAGACATTGGTCCCGACCTCGACTCCAACGCCCACACCGCTGCCATCTGTCCTCCTGGAAGGTCTGCGCCACGAGCGCCAGGGCTGGAATAACTGCGGGCCGACCACGCTGGCGATGGCGATGTCCTATTGGGGTCGGGAGGATACCCAGATGGATATCGCGCCGGTCTGCAAGCCCGATCCCGAGGATAAACACGTTGGGATCCACCAGATGGAGCGGTATGCGCAGGAGCACGGCCTCGTCGCGGTCATCCGGGTGGGGGGCACGCTCAACGACCTGAAGATCCTCCTGAACGCCGGCTACCCGGTGGTCATCGAGTCGTGGTACGTGCGCGATGCCCGCGATCAATTAGGTCACTACCGCCTGGTCATCGGGTACGACGACGAACTGGCGCGCTTCTCGCTCTACGATTCCCTCTACGACCCGCCGACGTATTTGACGTATCAGGAGCTGGATGAGCTCTGGCGGGTCTTCAACCGCACCTATCTGGTGCTTTACGAGCCCGATCGCTGGGACGAGCTTTCGATCTTGTTGGGACTTTCTGAACCGCCGCCTCCGATGGAAGCGCCTGAGATCGTCGGCCCTGAGCTGGACGATCCTGCGATGTACCAGGAGGCGTTGGCGACGGCGTACCGGGAGATCGAGAACGCGCCCGAATCGTGTGCGGCCTACGCCAGTTGCTCCGATTCGGTCACCTTCGCCTGGTTCAACGTCGGCACCAACTTGACCGCGTTGGGTCAGTATGCTGAGGCCGCCTCGGCCTACGACCAGGCGCGCCAGTTGGGGCTGCACTACCGGATGCTCTGGTATCAGTTTGGTCCGTATGAGGGCTACTACGGTGCTGGGCGTTACGACGACGTCATCGCTCTGGCGGATGCCACCCTGGCGACCGCCAAGAACCTGGAAGAGTCCTACTACTGGCGGGGCCGGGCTCACTTGGCACTGGATGAGCCCGACGCGGCCCGGGCCGATTTCAAGACGGCCCTGAAGTACCACGAGGGATGGCCGCCCGCCGTCGAGGCGTTGGCTGCGATGGACGCCACCCCCTAGATATCAAAACGCTCCAAGGAGATCGTCAGATCTCCGGGTCCCCCGGAGCGACGCCTATGTCCACCCGGGGTACCTGGATTTGACGATCCACCCTGAGGTGGGAGGCAGGTTTGCGAGAATGAAAAGATCAATCAAAACTAAGTACGCCCATGAGCTAGAGGATCGAACCGCGGACTCTCAATCCCCGGATCCCGATGCCACCGACTTTAGTTCCACTGTGCTGCGCTCCGCTACGCTGGTCGCCTTCTTCTTCACCCTCGATAAGTTCCTGGGCCTGGTGCGGGATGCGGCGATCGGGCACGCGTTTGGAGCCTCGTCCGCCTTGGACGCCTACTACGCAGCCTTTGAGCTGCCCGATGCGCTCTTCAACGTGGTCGCGGGACTGGCCATGGCGACTGCCCTGATCCCGGTGCTCTCCTCCTATCTCGTGCCGGACGAGCACGGGAATACCCGAGCGCCGGAGGCCTGGCGCCTCGTTTCGACGGTCATCAACTGGGCGCTGTTGATCGTAGCGGGCGTCAGCGTCATTGCCGCGATCTTTGCGCCGCAGATCATCGGGGCCGTCGCGCCGGGGTTCGAGGTCGCCCGCGCACAGACGGCGACTCGGCTGATGCGACTGGTGCTGCTCCAGACGCTCGTTTCTACGGTGAGCGGTATCGTGATGAGCGTACTCCAAGCGCACCAGTACTTCCTACTGCCCGCCGCGGCGCCGCTCGCTTATACGCTGGGGCGCATCGGCGGGGCGCTCTTCCTGGCGCCGCGCTGGGGTATTTACGGCCTGGCCTGGGGCGGGCTGATCGGTACGGTGGGGCACTTCCTGATTCAGGTGCCTGGCCTGATCCGCTTCCGAGCCCGGTGGTGGCCGATCCTTCGGCATCCCGGCTTCCGGGACCTGCTCCGTTTGATGGGGCCTCGGGTGCTCGGATTGGGTGTCACGTACCTCAACTTCGTTCTGCCCACCTTCCTCGGCTCCCGGCTCTCGTCGGGTGCCATCGCGACCTACGAGTACGGCTGGCGGTTGATGCAGTTCCCGGAGACGATCATCGGCACGGCCTTGGGCTTGACGGTCTTCCCGACGCTCTCGGAGCGGGCTAACGCCGGGGACCGGGACGGGCTGCGTCGTACCGCGTCATGGGCTTTGCGTCTGGTGCTGGCGCTTGCGATCCCGGCAGCGGTAGGGCTGGTGGTGCTGGGTCGTCCGTTGACGGCGGCCTTTTTACAGCGCGGCGCGTTTGATGCCGAGGTCACGACCCGCGTCTACCGGGGACTCCAGTTCTTCGCCTTCGGGCTGATCACCCACAGTGCCCTGGAGGTGGCGAGCCGGCTCTTCTACGCCCAGCGGGATATGTGGACGCCTTTCTGGGCGGCACTGGCCGGGCTGTTGACGAACGGGCTGGTGGGATGGCTGCTGCTGCGTCCGCTGGCCATGGGGGGGCTGGCCCTCTCCAATTCGTTAGGGGCCGGCGTGCAGGTAGCCATCCTGTTGTCCGTGGCTAACCGGCGTCTGGGTGGAATGCAGATCGAGCCGGTGCGCACCTCGTTGGTACGAACGGCGCTGACATCGGCTCTGATGGGAATTGCAGTGATCGTGTTTCGCTCGCTGGTGCCAGAGGCGGGCTTTCTTGTGACGTCCCTGGGTGGGGTCGTTGTAGGGGGTGGGACCTTTGTGGGCGCCTCGGCGCTTGTGGGGAGTCCGGAGCTGCGCGAGCTGCCAAGGATGCTGCTGAAGAGCCGGTAAGCCCTGGCCTTACCATTCTTGCTCTGAGGAGGAGGAAAAGCGAATTTCTTTTCCCGCCATCTCCGGATTCGCCAGCCAACGCCTGAAAACCGCAGGTTTCAGTTTCCTATGACAAGCAACAGAAGCTACGGGATTTCATGAACGATAAAGCCCTGCTCAGCGCTTCTCTTCGGTTGACACGACTTCAAGGACTCGTATACTGGTGGCAGTACTCAATGGATCCGCGCAGCCGTGTGATATCTCCAGATGATTGTAGAGGCTGGCACTCGGCACCGACGTGGTTAAGGGGGTTGGGTGAGCGAGTTGGAAAAACCTCCCGCTTTTGAGGGGACCCCGATAGGTTGATCAGGCCCGTTCACCGCTTCACTTCAATGAATCTGAATTCCAACGGTGGCTCTCAGGATATTGGTAGGTTGGTTGGGGAAGTGTAGAGATAGCTATGGACCATCGTTTTGAGCACAAGATCGTGGCGGCCAAAGACCGACTTCGGACGCTTCTTGCCCGGTTGGATAACACCTCTGGAGACCCAGAGTCCTTGGTACGAGAGGTGGTCGAAGAGCTTTCGGCTGGCCTTGAAGATCTCCTGCTGAAACAGGAGGAGCTGACGGTTGCTCTTGAGGAGGCCCTGGGAGAACGGGAGCGTTACGAGGCGCTCTTTGAGTTGGCACCGGATGGTTACGTGGTGACCAGCGAGGATGGCACGATTGAGGAGGCGAACCGGGCTGCATCGACGATGCTGGGCGCCCCAAAGGACCTTCTTGTGGGGAGGCCACTCGTGCGTTTCGTGATAGATGCGGATCGAGGGGTGTTTTTCACACAGTTGGCCCAATTGCGAGCCCGGGGAAGAAGCGCGGGAACCATCTCCTTCGAAGTTCGTATGCGCGCTCGATCGAAAGGTGAGTTCTTTGCAGCCATCTCTGCGGCCCCGATCTATAAGGCTGGAAATATGGTGGGGCTTCGTTGGTCGCTTCGCGATATCACTTTACAGAGACGGACAGAGCGCAGACAGCAGAAGCTATTGGAGGAGAACCAGCAGCAACGTGCGTTCCTCGATCGGTTAATGGATACCGCGCCGGTTGGCATCGCCGTAGTCCGAGGTGAGGATCATCGATACGAGATGGCGAATGCGCACTACCACGCGATGGCCTTGGAGCCTCACACGATCATCGGTAGACCGTTTGCTGAGGTCTTCCCTGAGGTCGCCGACAATGGCGGGGTCGATCTCATCGAGGAGGTTTACCAAACGGCGACGGTTGTTAGCGTGCACGAATGGTCCCCGTCTGCCGGGACGGAGCCTAAGCGGAGATTCTGGAATGTCGATCTGATTCCATTGTGGGAGTCGGATGGCTCGATCCAGGGGGTCCTGATCGTCTCCCAGGAGGTTACGCCCCAGGTGCGAGCACGTCGAGAGATCGAGCGACTGGCAGTTGAGGCCCAGCAGCAGGTGGATCAGCTCAGCACTATCTTCGATGCGATGAGCGACACCGTGGTTGTTTATGATCAAGCAGGCATGCCGATTCGCGCGAATCCCAAGGCTGTCGAGGCCTATGGACTCGATCCGGTGGGTTCGGATCGCGCCTCGATGGTGGAGGATTTGGAAATCTGTACGCCGGAAGGGGATCTCGTTCCGGTTGAGCGCCTTCCATCGAGCCGGGCACTTCGGGGTGAAGAGGTTGAAGATGTACGTTATCGATTTCAAAATGCGCGTGGGGAGGAACGGACGATCGTTGCCTCCGCCGCTCCTATGCGATCGGGAGGAACCATCGCCGGGGCGGTTGTCGTCTGGCATGACGTCACCGAGCGGGAGCGCCTCCACGCACAGGTCGATGCTCAGCGGGGACGCGCCCGGGCGCTGTCGGACAGGCTGGCGGCGGAGCGGGATACATTGCAGACGATTATGGAGTCAACGCACGCGCAATTGGCCTATCTTGATGCCGATTTCAGATTCATCGCGGTCAATCATGCGTACGCTGAAGGCGCGGGATATAAGCCATCGGAACTGATGGGGCGCCGGCACTTTGAAATGTTCCCGGATCGAGAGAATCAAGCGATCTTCGAGCGGGTTCGGAGGACGGGAGAGGCTGCGGCCGTTCATGCCAAGCCTTACGAACACCCTCAACGGGGAAGAACCTACTGGGATGGGTCCTTGGTCCCTGTTAAAGATCCGGATATGGGTCACGTGCGGGGTCTCGTCTTCTCGCTTCTGGACGTCACCGAACGGGAGGAACTGATGGTGGCGTTAGAGTACGAATGTGCCAAGCTTGAGGCCATTATTCAGAACGCACCGGAGGGGATCGTCGTCGCCGATGACAAGGCGCGGATTGAGTTGACTAATCCGGCGGCGGATGCGATCTACGGTCGGGATGTCCCGTTTGGTGAAGATTATGAGAGCCACGCCGTCTTTCAACTTTGCCGGAGGGACGGAACGGTTATACCACCTCGGGACCTGCCGCTCACGCGCTCGGCGCTCGATGGCGAAGTATGCCGGAATGTGGAACTGACACTTATCCGACTCGATGGCGACAATCTTAGCCTACTCGTCAATACCACACCGATTCGGGACGTCAATGACCGCATCACAGGTGCGATTGGGGCGTTCAGTGATATCACCGAACGGAAGCGGATGGAGGCTGCGGTGCGCCGATACGCTAAACAGCTCGAGGTCCTTCACGAGATCGATCGAGCGATCCTGACGGCGAGGACGGCCGAGGAGATCGCTGACGTGACGCTCTCACGACTGGGTGATTTGGTGCCCTACACGCGGGCCAGGCTTGAGCTCTTCGACTTCGAGGTTGGTCAGGCACGGATGATCGCGGCTCGCCCTGGTGAGATCGATGAGGAGGCGTGCATCTGGGAGTTGGTCTTGCACGAGTCGGTCAAGACGCTGCGGCAGGGGCGTCCCTATACTGTGACGGACGTTCAGGCGTTGCCACTTAATCCCCTGACCCGGATGCTGCGGGCAGAGGGCTTACGCTCCATCACGGCGCTGCCTCTTGAGATAAGCGACGAGTTAATCGGCGTGCTCAGCGTCGCTCGCGATTCGGCTGAATTGTTGCTGGATGATGATCTGCAGGTTTTGCAGGATTTGGCGGATCAACTTGCCATCGGTATCCATCAGGCCCAGCTTCGCGAACGGCTTGAGAACTATACTGAGGAGCTGGAGGCGCGGGTCTCTGCCCGCACCGTCCAGCTCCGGGCAAGTGAGGCCCGCTTCCGGAGCGTTTTCGAGCAGGCGGCGATTGGGATCGTCCTTGCGGATGTGGAGGGGCGGATGATCGCTACCAACCCGGCGTTTCAGGCCATGTTGGGTTACGAGGGGGCCGAACTGCGGGGGCTTTCGTACGAGGCGATCACCCATCCTGACGACCTTTCGGCGAGTGCCGGTCCCTTGCATAAGTTGGTCGACGGGGAGCAGGATCGGTATACCCTCGAGAAACGTTACGTTCACAAGACAGGGGACGTCATCTGGACGCGGCTCGTTGCTTCGATCATCCGTCCCCAGGATGGACTCCCGCAGTACGTCATGAGCATAGTGGAGGACATCACCCAGTGGAAGCAAGCGCAGGTTGCGATGATGCAGTCGGAGAAGCTGGCCATGGCGGGCCAGCTTGCGGCCTCCCTGGCGCATGAGATTAATAACCCCCTGCAGACTGTGATTGGATGTCTGGGCTTGGCTGAGGAGGGGATGGAGGCTGAGAAGGATGTTGATACCTTTCTCGGGATGGCTACCGAGGAGTTACAGCGGACCGCCCGGATCGTGGGACGGTTGCGCGATCTTGGTCGTCCGGTCGATGAGGAGGCCCGGAAGCCCACCGATCTCAACGCGATTGTGAAACGGGTGCTGGTCGTAAGCCAGAAGGAGCTGCAAGACAGTGGGATCGTTGTCGAGACGGCGTTGGCCAACCCGCTTCCGAAACTTGAGATCGTCGCCGATCGGATCGAACAGGTGATCCTGAACTTGGTCCTTAACGCCAAGGATGCGATGCCGGAGGGGGGACGTCTTGACGTGCGCACGTACTACGATGAGGATGGGCAGGACGTGTGTATTGCCGTCATCGACGAAGGATCGGGCATCTCCTCCGAGGTCCAGGCCAAGCTTTTCAATCCCTTCTTTACAACCAAGAGTGACGGGATGGGCTTGGGCCTTTTTGTCTCTCAGCACATCGTCAGTGAATATGAGGGGCGCATTGAGGTTGAGAGCGAGGTGGGGAAGGGGACCACGTTTACTATAAGGCTCCCGACTTAGGATAGAGTACGAGGGTTCGAACGGGCCGATACATCGATCCCCACGCTTTTCTATGGATTCCAACGTAACTCAACGTAAGCCCCAACCTATTGCAGAGGTTGGGGCGCGTTTCTTGGGGTAATCTTAAGGTGTAGGATCGGTAAATCTTAAGTCATAATTGAGGCACAACAATGGCTCCACGCATTCTAGTTGTCGATGATGATCGCCGCGTCCTCTTTGTCCTGCGCCATACAGTGCAGGGGGTAGGCGATGGCTATGAGATTGTAGCTGCGAGAGGAGCGGAAGCCGCGCTTGATAAGGTTGCCGGGCATCCGTTGGCCCTGGTGATTACGGATCTCTCAATGGATGGTATGAACGGCGTCGATATGACCGAGAAAATTCGGGCTTGGTTACCGGACGTGCCCGTGATCTGGATCACGGCCCACGGATGTCATCGGTTTGAGAAGAGCGCGCAGGCTCTGGACATCTTCCGGTGCCTTGACAAGCCGTTGGAGATTTCAACGATCCGTCAGGTCGCACGGGAAGCCTTGAGGATCGAGGAGAACTCGACGGATAAGTAGGCTTAGCACAGCAACCCAAGTCTCTTGACGAAGCCGGATCTCTGTCTGGTCCCCCTCACCGCGTCCGTGGGGCGGCTTTAACGTAAGCCTTGCCTATAGGGTGAAAGTTGCGCTGACACCTCCCCAATCACACGATCGCCCAATTTGCCCCATTCTAATCCCAGTCCCACGAGAGAGCCAGCCGACCACCTTCCGCTTCGTCCGAAATCGGGTACACTAGGGAACAGTGACGTAATCACTTCGACGATGTCAAGCTGAAAGCAGACCTACTGATCCGTTCCTAACTTTCTAAAAAATCGGCGTCTGGTACGCTTAAGATATGAATAGTCAAACAGAACAGGCGGAAATACCAACGAATTTCAACGACTGGCGTGAGTATCGGCGATTTCAAGCATGGCGTTTGTACCAGCAAGGTTGGGCACAGACTAAGATAGCTGAGGCGTTGAACGTCACGGATGGTGCGGTCAGCCAATGGCTCAAAACGGTCCGTGAAGACGGCTTGAGCGCATTGCGGAGTAACCCGGATGGCGGTCCAAAGCCGCGGATAACGAAAGAAGAGCTGGCACAATTGCCGGAGTTGTTAGAAAAGGGTCCGGGCGCATATGGTTTTCGCGGTGAGATATGGACGCGGGCTCGGGTGGGTGAGGTCATCAAACAGAAATTTGGGGTCACGTACTCCGACTCCCATGTCGGGCGGTTGTTGGCCAAAATCAACTGGACGCGCCAAAAGCCCATGGAGGAACCTGATCGCCGGGATGCGGATGCGGTGGCGGAGTGGGAGACCGAAACCTTCCCAGCGCTTAAAAAAAAGCCGCACGCGAAGACCGCACCCTGATTTTTGTCGACGAAGCTGCATTTTACATGCTGCCGGCGGCGCTGCGGACGTACGCGCCCTGCGGTGAAACGCCGGTGCTGAAGTATCGGTACTGGGAGCATGTATCAATGATCAGTGCAATTACGCCAGCGGGTAAGCTGTATACGTGGACGCAAGAAACAGCTTTTGATGGACCGGCCATCGTGCGCTTTTTGAAGCACGTGGGACGGCATATCTCCGGCCAGATATTGGTGGTGTGGGATCGCCTGCCTGCGCACCGGAGTCACTGGGTCAAAAAATTTTTGCGCAGCAAAATGGGACAGCGGTTTTACCTGGCGCTATTGCCTAGCTATTCGCCCGATTTGAACCCGGATGAGGGCGTCTGGAATTATCTCAAGCGGGTTGAATTGAAGAATGTATGTTGTCATGATTTGCCTGAGTTACGCACGGAACTTCGCAAAGCGATCGCTCGGTTGCGACATAAAAAAGATATCATCCAAAGTTTTGTTCGCCAAGTTTATCCGGACCTTTTTCTTTAGATTGTTATGCTCGGATCAGTAACAGAAGCTTACAATGTGGATGTTGTTTAGCTTTCAGCCCTAGAGTTCCGAACCATCGTTCAATCGAATCAATCGATCATGCCGTGAGGCCAAGCAACCGATGAACCAACCTTTCCCGCTGCAGGATCTGGAGGGCACCCTGGAGCGCATTACCTTCCAGAATGAGGAGAACGGCTACACCGTTGCCAAGGTCGTCCCCCGGGGCAAATCCTACGAGATCACCGTGGTGGGACCGCTCTCTGGTGCGCAGGTAGGGGAGGCCGTGCGGCTGCGGGGCCTCTGGACGACCCATCCCCA
This sequence comes from Anaerolineae bacterium, assembly GCA_034437735.1. GTDB lineage: Bacteria > Chloroflexota > Anaerolineae > B4-G1 > SLSP01 > PWVB01. The sequence continues at coordinate 18,630 of DAOTTS010000035.1, read as the reverse complement.
GTACGGGCGCCAGTTCGAGGTGCACACCTACAGCGTCAAGCTGCCGGCCACCGAGGAGGGCATCCGAAAGTACCTTGGCAGCGGGATGATCAAGGGCATCGGCCCCGTGATGGCCGACCGCATCGTCGACACCTTCGGCCTCGAGACCCTTGCCGTTATCGAGGATGAGGTGAACCGGCTCCGTGAGGTCGACGGCATTGGATTCATCCGCGAGCGCCGCATCGCCGATGCCTGGGAGGAGCAGAAGCAGATCAAGGCCCTGATGCTCTTTCTACAGGCGCACGACGTCAGCACCGGGTTGGCCGTCAAGATCTATAAGGCCTACGGGGACGCCGCGTTGGGCGTCGTGCGAACCGACCCCTACCAGTTGGAGAAGGATATCTACGGGATTGGGTTCAAGACCGCCGACAAGATCGCGCAAAAATTGGGCCTCGATCCGGACGCGCCGACCCGCTTGCAGGCGGGGATCCGGTACACCCTCAGCCGCTTTAGTGACGACGGCCACTGCTATGCGCCCCGCCGCGCTCTGATCGACGAGGCTGCTCGCCTGCTTGAGGTCCCGGCGGATGCGTGTGAGGCCCAACTCAAGGTGCTCGTCACGGAAGAGGACGTGATCGTCGAGAGCCTCGAGGAGAGCGAGCGCCACCCGGGGAAAACCGCAGTCTACCTGCCGCCTTTCTACTACGCCGAGGTTGGGGTGGCGAACAAGATCCGGCAGCTTCGGGACGGTGAGCGGGACCGGCTGGCTTCCTATCAGGCCATCGATTGGGAGATGGCCTTCGATTGGCTCGACGGGCGCAATCCCTTCCAGTTGGTCCCATCGCAGCGTGAGGCGGTCCGGATGGCCCTGACCGAGCGGGTGAGCGTTCTGACCGGAGGTCCCGGCACCGGCAAGACGACCATCACCAAAGCGATCATCCAGCTGCTGCAGGCTAAAGGCCATTCGGTGCTGCTGGCCGCGCCCACGGGGCGGGCAGCGAAACGGTTGAGCGAGCTCACCGGACTCCCGGCCAAGACGATCCATCGGCTTCTCGAGTTCTCCCCCGGTGAGGGCAGTATATTCCTTCGCGACCGCGAGAACCCCCTCGACGCGGATATGATTATCGTGGATGAGGCGTCGATGATCGATATCCTTCTGATGAACCACCTCCTCAAGGCCGTGGAGGTCGGCTGCCACCTCCTGGTGGTCGGCGATATCGACCAGTTGCCGTCCGTTGGCGCCGGGAACGTGCTGCGGGATCTCATCGCGTGCGAGACCATTCCCGTCACCCGTTTGGAGACGATCTTCCGTCAGGCCGAGGACAGCTACATCATTGTGAACGCCCACCGGATCAATCAGGGGCAGATGCCCGTCTTCGCCGAGAACGCGCGGGACTTCTTCCTCTTCCGCTTCTCCGAGCCCGAGGCGGCTGCTGACATGCTGATCGACGTCGTCGCGCGGCGGATTCCGCGCACGTTTGGGTACGATCCCCAGACGTCGATTCAGGTGCTCAGCCCGATGCACCGGGGTGCCGTGGGCGTGACGGCCCTGAACCAGCGATTACAGGCCACGCTCAATCCGTCGGATGGGGGTAAGGTGGAGACGCAGCACGGGTCCCGGGTCTTTCGAGTGGGGGATCGGGTGATGCAGATCCGCAATGATTACACCCGTCAGGTCTTCAACGGCGACCTTGGGCAGGTTACCGGCATCAACCTCATCGATCATCAGGTGACGGTGGATTTCGACGGTGTCCCTGTTGAGTACGAGTTTGCGGAATTGGACGAGTTGGTGCACGCGTATGCGATCAGCATTCACAAGTCCCAGGGCTCGGAGTTTCCGGTGGTCGTCATCCCGATGCTCACGCAGCACTACGTGATGCTGCAGCGGAATCTGCTCTATACCGCCGTCACCCGCGCCGAGGAGCTGGTGGTGCTGGTGGGCGATCGCCGGGCATTGGGGATTGCGGTTCGCAATCATCGCATTGCCCGCCGCAATACCCGATTGGTCGATCTGCTCTCGGTCCGCTCGGAGACCGATGCTTCGATCTACGGCTATGGAGCCGGTGATAAGCAGCCGACCTTGCCGTTTGGCGAAAGCTCAGAGTGAAGATGTGATCCACGGCTTGACGTGCAAAGACTTGGGATGGCACATCCCCTCAGAGCATAAAGACCAAAGCTCGAAGTGGATCTGCGATCCACGACTTGACGCGTAAAGGCCGGGGATAGCAGATACCCTCGGAGCATTATGGCGAAGACAATAGAGTCCCGAAAGGCGAAACCATGAAACCCATCAAACAATGTGACGTCGATTTCCCCGCTGAGGAGTTTATAGCCCGCCGAGCGCATATCTACGAGGCCATCGGCGACGATGCCTATGCGCTCGTGCCGAGTGCGCCTCCGCCCCGGGGGTTTGTCGTCTTCGAGCAGTCGAAACAGTTCTTCTATTGCTGCGGGCTTGAGACGCCGCAGGCCTATCTCCTGATGGATGGGGGGAAGGGGACGAGCGCGCTCTATCTCCATCCTCGGGGGAAGGCCGCGCTTGAGGAGGGGGCCCCTCCCGGCCTGGAGGACATCGCCGAGGTGAAGGCGATCACCGGCGTGGAAGCCGTCTATCCGGTCGCCAAGCTGGCGGAGCACCTGGCCGAGGCGCGTTACGTCTATACCCCTTTCGCGCCGGCGGAGGTGCGGGCCGCGTGCCGGCACGAGCTCTTCGAGGCCAACGCGACCATGGCCCGCGATCCGTGGGACGGTCGTCCCTCCCGGGAGGTTCACCTTGTGAGCCTTCTCCGCGCCCGCTATCCTAAGATGCGCGTGCTGGATCTGACCCCGATCCTGGATGAGATGCGCGCGCTCAAGAGCCCGCGCGAGGTCGACGTGATGCGGCGTGCGGGTCGCCTCTGCGCTAAGGCGGTCCGGGAGGCCATACGGGCCACGCGCCCCGGCGTGATTGAATACGAGCTGGGCGCCCTGGCAACTATGATCTACACGATGGGCGGGGCGCAGGGTGAGGGGTACCGGCCGATCATCGCCACCGGGGAGAACATCTGGTACGGCCATTACTTCCGCAACGATACGCCCTTGAAGGCCGGCGACCTGGTGCTGATGGACGTGGCGCCGGAGTGCAATCACTACACCAGTGACATCGGGCGGATGTGGCCCGTAAGCGGGACCTACGCGCCGTGGCAGCGGTCGCTCTACGGCTATATCGTTGAGTACCACAAGGTGCTGCTGTCCAAGCTGCGGCCCGGCGTCACGCCGGATGCCGTGATGGACGAGGCTGCCGAGGTCATGCGCGAGGTCTGGGAGGCGTGGTCGTTCCCCAAGGCGATCTACCGGGAGGGCGCGCGCCGCACGCTCGAGTATCGGGGGCATCTCTCCCATCCGGTCGGCCTTGTGGTGCATGACGATGGAGAGTACGACGGCCGTCCGTTGGTGCCGGGCACCGTCTTCGCCGTGGACCCGCAGATGTGGATTCCGGAGGAGAAGCTCTACATTCGGGTGGAGGACACCGTCGTCGTCACCGAGGATGGGATCGAGGTTCTGACCCAGGGGGTCTCGCTGGAGCTGGATGACGTGGAGAGGTTGATGTCCCAGGAGCCCGCCACGCTTCCCTATTGGCGGGAGGGCGAGTGATGATGAATGCTCCCGGCGACGGGAACGGGAAGACGGACGATCCGTCCCTTATTGCACGTCTCGTGGCGTGGTACGACCGCTGGTTCGAGTCGGAGGACGTGGATCCGGCAGCTAGGATGACGAGTGAGCTTTACCCCTATCGGCATCTCTTTTCCCCGATTCAGGTCAATCAGTTGACGATCAAGAACCGCATCGTGATGGGGCCGATGGGGAATGTCTCGATGGCCGAGGAGACGGGACGGCCCAGCGCCAAGATGATTCGCTACTTCGTCGAACGGGCCAAAGGGGGCGTCGGGCTGGTCACGTCCGGGTTGGTGCCGGTCAGTTTTTCCGTCGACCCCTCGTTTCTGGAGCCGGGCGATCTCACGTACCTGCCCCGCATCGATGGATCCCGCAGTGTGCTGGCGGGCTGGCGGGATCTCGCCGAAGGGATACACGCCTACGGCGCGCGCTTCTTTATCCAATTGACGCCGGGCGCCGGTCGGGTTGGGTCTCCCGAATGTGTGGTCAAGCGCTGGCGGCTGCCGGTCTCCTCGTCCTGGAATCCCAACTTCTATATGTCCAAGATCCCCTGCCGTCCCCTGACCGATCACGAATGTCGCCGGTTGATACGCGCGACCGGCCAGGCGGCGGCCGACGCTCGGGCATGTTTGATCGATGGCGTTTACCTTCACGGCCATGAGGGATATTTGCTGGAGCAGTTTGCGAACCCCGCGTTCAACCGCCGCAAGCTGGGGCGGTTCTCGGATGCCTGGGCCTTCGGCGTCGAGCTTGTCGAGGAAATCCGTGCCCGATGCGGCCCTGACTTTCCCATTATGTACCGGATCGATCTTTCCCTGGCGCTGCGGGAGATCTACGGCGGACGGATGGATACGGTCAGACCGCTCAAGCGCTTCCGCGACGAGCGCTCCGTCGCTATGACCCTGGACTATATCCGCCGGCTGATTGAGGCTGGGGTGGATCTCCTCGACGTGGATCTGGGATGCTATGAGAACTGGTGGCTGCCGCACCCGCCGGATCCGATGCCGCCGGGATGCCATCTGCCGGTCGCTGCGCGGGTCAAGTCATTTCTGGCGTCGGAGGGCCTCCGCTCCAATGCCGGTCGGGAGGTGCCGGTGGTGGCGGTGGGGAAGCTCGGGTACCCGGATCTCGCGGAGCGGGCGCTGCGGGAGGGCCAGTGTGATATGGTGATGTTGGCCCGCCCCCTTCTGGCCGATCCCGATTGGCCCCGGAAAGCCTTTGCCAGGCGGGTTGACGAGATCATCCCATGCATTGGGGATCAGGAAGGGTGTATCAACGAGTTCATTCACGGCGGGCACATTCAGTGTGCCGTGAATCCTCGGACGGGATTTGAAGAGCAGTTGCCGTCCGACGTGGGTCGGGCGAAGTCCCCGAAGCGTGTGGCGGTGGTGGGTGCCGGTCCGGCCGGCGTGACGTGTGCCACGGTAGCGGCGGAACGGGGACACCGCGTCACGCTCTTCGAACGGGAGGGGCAGATCGGGGGCATGGTCGGTCCGGGATCCCGGCCACGGTTCAAGTTCGACGTGGCCAATTACCGGGCTTACCTCGCGGCTCGGGTGCGTCAGTGTCGTCAGCGTGCCGATCTGACGCTAATGTTGAACGCGAACGTCACCGTCGACGGGCTGCGAGATGACGGGTTCGATGCCGTGGTCCTCTGTACCGGCGGGCAGCCCAAAGGGCTTCCGGTGCCGGGCGTGGAGAGCGCTCGTGTGATCCAGGCTGTTGACGTGCTTCGCGATCCTTCCTGTCTCGACGCGGCGAAACACGTCGTGGTCGTGGGCGGCGGCGACGTGGGATGTGAAATGGCCCTCTTTCTGGCTCAGGAACGGGAAAAGGCGGTCACGGTCGTCGAGATGCTCCCTTATTTGATGAAGGGGAGCTGTACCGCCAATCGCGGCTATCTGATCCACGCGCTGGCGCGTGCCGGTGTTCGATTGTGGAATTGCACGCGCGTCGAGCGCATTGAGGGGGAGCGCATCACAGTGGTTCGTAACGTCTCCCCCACGGTGCCCTCACCGACCGTGACGTGGAAGCCTGTCTTGCCCGAAAACGTGGTCAATCCCCTGGCGCAGCCGATTCGGGTGCAGGAGGTGCGGGAGCTTGTGGAGGCCGATGGGATCGTGGTGGCTGTGGGGATGGAGCCTGATACGTGGCTCTATGACGCGTGCGTCGAGGCAAACGTCGCCCCGGAGCTGCACATCGCCGGTGATGCTTTCTCGCCGGGGCGCATCTTCGAGGCGACCAAGGCCGGTGATGCTATCGGCCGCGCCTTAGGTTCCCTCTCGTGAGCTCCCGGTAAGGTCCCCGGCACTTTCGCTTTCTGAAAGTGCCGGGGACCTGGTTTAACAGTAAGCCCCACAAACCCGCCAATCTCTAACTTTTCTCAATCTCGACCACCTGGTAGGGCATCGTATGTGACGGGTGCCAAAGACCGGGCACAATCTGCACGGCCATGTGGCTCAGGGGCACCGACGCGTAGACCAGCAGATCCCACGCGGGCGTGAGATAGTCGCCGGGAACCTCGGCCTGGTAAGCGCTGCTCTGGGGCCGCATCGGCACCGCTTGGAAGTCGCCCTCCAGCAGGTTGGTGTGGCGGTAGTGAAGCGTGACCTCACCGCTGAAGCCGTCTGGGACCGTCAACCGGATGGGCATAGCCTCTCCTGCCGTCCAGCGCTCCGGGGCGTGCAGGTTCATCGTGTGGAGCCCCAAGGTATCGGTGGTAGGTGCCAGCGGGGTGGGATCTACCTCGGAGTCGGGATCTGCCCGATCGATCAGCTCGCCTAAGCGATCGATATCCCGATCCATCTCCGGCAGTCGATCCCGCCAGTAACCGCGCCGGGCGTTGGTGTCCGGTGAGCCCAGTTGGAAGCACAGATCGTGATCGTAAATCTCGCCCAATTCGGTGAGGGTCGTCCAGCGCTCCCGTGCCGCAGCCATATGGGCCCGGCTGTGCCGCAGCTCCGTCACGTTGCCGGTGCGCAACCAGAGGGCGAGCCGTATCGCGGCAAACGTCTTCTGATAGTGGTATCGCGCCAACGCCGCGAGCATCTGCACGTCGTTGAGCGTCGTCCGGGTTCTCGGAAACCGCGTCGACGCGTTTGCCTTGCGGAGGTCCTCCAGCGCGATCTCGACGCGGCCGGCCAGGTGTCTCAGCCATCCCGCGACCTGCACCGGTGTGTAGCGTCCGCGAACCCGCCGGTCCACGAGATCGTTCACGAAGTCCGCAATCCCGTAGAACAACCCCTCGTCGCTGGCTTTGGCGTTCACATATCCCGTGTCCCGGTACCGGTTGTTATGGTTATTCTCCGGGAAGAGGGCGCCTCCTGTGCTCATCTCCACCCAGTAGAGCAGGGAGGGATGCACCGGCATATGAGCCGTGGTGATCAAGGGGAGGATCTTCCCGCCGGCTGTAATCGCGCGCTCCAGCGCCGGTACGGATGGGGGATCGACCATGGTGCGCAGCTCCCGGCGCCAGACTTCCGGACTGCACGTCGGGTTATAGCCCAGCCGCCCGAAGCAGAGGTACCAAAGCGCGTACCGGTCGTCCTCGTACGGCCCGACGCGGAACGCCGGATCCTCGATGGCGGGGCGCGGCTCCCAATCGAGGGCCTCCATCCCGCCCTGTAAGCTCAGCGGCGCGGTCACGACGAACCCCCGGGCATCGCCGAACGTGCACGTTCGGCTGAAACGACGGGCCGTCTCGGGGTCGCCCCATTCGAGGACGTTGGTCGTCCCATAGTTCCAGAGGCGGTAGAGGAGATCGAAACTGCGGGGCTTGCAAAGCATATCGGCGTAGCTGTAGCGGCGGCTGTGGTTGAGATTGTCCAGGTCGTCGAGTTCCTCGTCACGGAGGCGCGAGATGTGGTAGGGCACCGGGAAGTGCTCGCACCAATATTTGGTTGGCACCGTGATAGCGAGTCCCTGGGTTTGCGCGTAGCGGATCATCGCGTCGGTCAAGCCCTTCGCCCGCAGCTCCAGCTCGACGGGGTTTTCACTCATAGCTACCGCGTCGATGATCCGGGTCCAGTAGGATTCGTTGGTTGTGACGCCATCGGTCCCCGAGACGCCGGCCTCCAGATTGACCCGCAGTTGGAGCACGTCGATCTCCGGGCAGGCGTCCAGGAAGCGCGTGATGGCTTGCTCCGTGTAGTCGATCAGCGCATCGTCGTCCTGAGGTAGACCTGCAATCAGCGCTGTCTGACCGGACGTCCACGCTTTCTGCTGCCAGGAGGCCAGCGAGAACTCGAGGCCATACGCGTGCGCAAGTTGGCCCATTCGGCGGAGGCCTTCTAGGTTGTGCGTGCGCTGTTCGTCGCTGAGGCCCTTGACCCGCAGATCCTCATATCCCGGCACTGTGATGAACCAGGGATAGGGCGGGGAGAGATAGGCTGTGTCGAAGCCCATCACGTACTCCACGCGGTTGAAGCGCGCGCGGACCAGACGCGCGTACCACCACCGGAGGAATGATTCGTCGTACATCCACCGTTCGTCGTGGTGGTTCACGATAAAGCGCGTGACGCCGCGCACCGGGTTGTGTGGGTATTCGACGGCGGGAGCGAGCATCTCCACGGCAGATGGCCCCTGGTCGGCGATCCGTTCGGCAAGTTCCAGCAGGGCATACGCCAGCCCCCGCCCGTCAGTCCCTCCGGCGAGGTGGACCCGGTGCCCATCGCCGTCCATCATACTGCCGAAGAAGACGCCCTCGTCGCGTGGGGCGACCGCCAGATCCGCGACCTGGCGTGCTCTTCGCATCCAGGGATCGTTGTGGCGTCCGATAAGCAGGGTGACGGTGTCGTTCGAACCCCCGTAGAATGGGCGGCGGTTCACCGTCGTCTCCCAGCGTTCCAGCGCCTGGATCAGTTCGTCTTTGGCAAAGTCCCCGACCGGTGTGCGGTCCGTCAAGCGTGCGTCGACCAGTGTGATTGCGTTCACGGGTTTGTCTCCCTTCTTCACGATGTTGCGTCTATGTGGGTGAGCCATGCCAGCGGGAAGCGGGCGAGCACGATGGACTCGTAGGGATGCGCGTCTCCCTTCTCGTAGAGGCACCCGACGTCCCCGTCAGGCATCACCGCCAGGCACGAGTAGGCGCTCGGTCCCTCGTGGAGGGGCCGTCCTGCGTTCCAGGTTTGCCCGTCATCGTCGCTGATCTGGACAGTCATAGCCCGCCGGTCCGTCTCGTGGGCCGGATTCGAGAAGAGGAGGAGGCCCGGCTCGTCCGCCTCGGGCCAACGATAGCGTCGGATGCTGGCCTGACATATCGGCTCGATGAGCTCGGGTGCGGGACGGACGGCGCTCCAGGTCACCCCGCCGTCCCGGCTGAGGCTGATCTTTCGAGTCAGTTTAGACTCGGCAGAATCCGGTCTGTGATTCCGCCCGGAATCTGGTCTGTGATTCCGCATGTTCAGCATCAGCTGACCGCCGGTGAGTTCGACGACCTCGCACTCGTTGACCCCGGGCTGCGGCGTCCGACCGCCCAGCTCCCACGTCTCGCCGCCGTCGTCTGAATAGAAGACGTGGGAGTACCGGTGTTGCGTCTCGGCCTCAATGTGATCGCACGGAATCACCAGGCGACCCCGGTGGGGGCCGTGTTCGATCTGGATACCCGCGCCGGGGCCCGTCGCATACCAGGTCCAGTTCTCCCTTTTGACGTCCCGGGTGATCTCCTCCGGCTCGGCCCAGCTTACGCCGTCGTCCTCCGAGTGGGTGACGAAGACGCGCCGGGTGTCCTCACTGGTGCCGTCGATGATCTGAGTCTCCGGGTCGTCCCCCCGATTCCAGGTCATCAGCAGCCAGATGCGGCCCGTCTCGTGGTCGACCACGGCACAGGGGTTGCCGCAGGTGTTGCCGGGATCGTCCCAGACCGTGCGTGTCTCGCTCCACGATCGCCCGCCGTCCTGTGAGCGTCTGATCAGCAGTGCAATGTCTCCCGCGTCGCTCCGCCCGTGCTTGCGTCCCTCGCAGAACGCTAGGATCGTCCCATGAGTTGTCACCGTCATCGCCGGGATGCGATAGGTGTGGTAGCCGCCGGTGCCGCTTTGGAAGAGTATCGTCTCCCGGAGTTGAGCGTGGTTTGTCATCTTGGATCTCCTTGTTCTCGGAGCGGCATGCTGCGCCCGGAGCGCCGGTATTCATCCAGAAGCGCCGTCAGCTTTTCCACGATCTCGGGCCGTTCATTCCATAGGTTGTGCTCCTCCCGCCAGTCGTCGATCATATCGTAGAGTTGGCCCTGGGGCGCGTCTGGGAATGCGGAGTATCCCCGCCTCGGGCTCGAGAATCCTCCGGAGCCCAATCCTAGGATGAGCTTCCAGCGTCCCTGCCGTACTGAGAACATGCCGCCGAGCGAGTGGTGAACGACGGCACCCGGGGGGCCTTCCGCGTCCTCCTTGGCCTTCAACAGCGGCAGCAGATCGAAACTGTCCTCAGCTACGTTGTTGGGCAGGGGCTCTCCGACGATGGCGGCGCAGGTGGCCAGGAAGTCGGCCAGACAGATCGTCTCATCGCACACTGTATCGGGTCCGATGACCGCAGGCCAGCGCGCGAGGAATGGCTCGCGGTGCCCGCCCTCCCAGATGTCGCCCTTGTATCCGCGAAGCTCGCCGCACGATTTGTGGCCGTGTGTCAGCCCGTCCACGTCGGCGGGGCGAGCGCCGTTGTCACTGGTGACCACGATGAGGGTGTTCTCCGTCTTGCCCTGGCGCTCGACCGCGTCCATCATCTGGCCCACGATCCAGTCGACCAGCCAGACCATATCGCCTCGGGGGCCGGCCTGGCTCTTACCCCAGGCGAAATCGGGCGGCATACACGGCCGGTGCGGCGCGGCCGGCGTCAGATATAAGAAGAAGGGTTGGTCGGGGTTAGCCTCGACGTGGGATTCGATGAAGTCAACGGCCTTCTCCGTGAAGGTGAGATCGCACGCCTCATCGCGCCAGCCCGGCGTCATCGGACCCTTCCGCTGTTGGGGATTGTACGGTGACTTCTCGACGGAGGGCACCTCGAAGACGTGATCGTCCTCGATAAAGCAGTAAGGCGGCATATCCAGTGATCCGGCAATGCCGAAGAAGTGGTCGAAGCCGAGGGACAGCGGTCCCCCGATGATGGGCTTCGTGTAGTCCACGTGCCCTTCGTCCTCCCAGTTCTCCGGGTCGAAATCCGTCTCCTGACCGTCCAGAGGCTGCCACTCCAGTCCAACGTGCCATTTGCCGACCGCTGCGGTTGCGTATCCTTGATGCTTGAGCAGCGAGGCCACGGTGGTCCGAGCGGGGTCGATGAGGGGCAGGGAATATCCTCCATTGACGCCGCGCTTCAACCGGGTGCGCCAGCAGTAGCGCCCGGTCAGCACGCTGTAGCGGCTGGGCGTGCATACCGAGGACGAGGAGTGGGCGTCGCTGAAGCGCATCCCCTCTGCAGCGAGACGATCCATATTCGGGGTGGGTATCTTGGAGTCGGGGTTGTAATATCCGACGTCACCGTACCCCATATCGTCGGCCATAATCCAGATGATGTTGGGATAGTCAGCGTTCTTTTGTTCTGTCATTCTTTCCTCCTATCGATCGGTATCCCTCGACACGGCGTCAGGCTTTGAGCCATGCGAGATTGAAACGGTAGTGCAATCCGCTGGAAATCAGATGGATGACGCCGTCCGGCGTCTGGGTGGCGGCCAGGTATCCCCGAGGCTCTGCGTGGGTGGCGTCCGCTTCAAACGTCGGGGTATGGCCCTGGGTGTTGTACGTGCCCCGGCCCGGCGTCAGCAGCTTACGGATCGACCAGGACGCTCCCTCGTCGAGGGATAAGGCTGCGAAGAGGCCGTAACCCTGGTACGTCTCGCCGTCTTCGGCGACGAACGGCATCCCCTCGTCGTGGTCAACCGGACCGGTAAAGGATGCGAAGAAGAGCGGCCCCTCCCGCAGCCTCATCAACACCAGCCGTTGTCCGCCGCTGATCGGTGGGAAGGGGCTCGCGCTGTACGTCCACGTGCGGCCTCTGTCCTCGGAGATGCTCATCGGCATCCGATCGCCGATGTTGGGCCCCTTTCCGGTTTGGCCTCGGATGCTGTCACCGCGGCCGAAGGCCAGCAGCCGGCCATCCTCCAGTTCGACGACGCCAGCGTGAATCCCGGCGATGGTGCCGCCCCGTTTCCCCTCGGCGTAGACGGGGGTGGGGGTGCCGGCCCCGGGGTCGAACCACGTCTCCCCACCATCCACGCTCAGGTGGATGGCCGTGCCGCCGTTGCCGTGCCAAACGGCGTCGCACGGTTGGATGAACGTGCCGTCGGCGGTCATGCTCGCCCCGTCGATCACCTGATTGCGCCGTTGGTGCTCCGGGTTGATAAGACGCGGTTGAGACCACGTGATGCCGTTATCGCAGGAGGTCCGGAGCACCAGCGCCAGATTGGCCCATCCGGCACCGGCTTCCAGCCCGTTGAGGTGGAGGATCCGTCCGCGCTCGTCGTTGAAGAGGCTTGATCCCGTCATGTTGCGGTCCGGTGCCTTAAAGAACTCGCTCGCGCGGTCCCAGCGCTCGGCGCCGTGCCGCAGACGGCTTGCCAATATCGTCATCTCGCGCCCGCGCTCGCTGACGGTGGAGAACCAGCACGCCAGCAGATCCCTGTTGTTGCACCACGTGATAGAGGGGCAGTGATTGTGCGGGAAAAACGGCTCGCCGGAATTTTCGACCGGGGGCCGGACAAAGGGGATGGGATCTGCAAACAGCGGCGTCTCGCCGGGATCGGGGCGTTTCCAGTGGACCGCAAACGACGTGACTCCCTCCTGCCAGCGTTGGGTCGGCCGCTCGCTGAGATAGGCCCCTCGGGGTGCTGCCGCTTGGACCACCCGGAACCCGATTAACCAATGGCGATCCTCCGGCAGCGTCCCCAGCCGGTTCGCGCTGCGCAGGTAGGTCAGGTCCGTGTTGTGGCTGCCGCCGCGCGTGACCTTGAAGGCGCCTGTTGCATATCCCGCCGGGTCGGTCTGCGGATCATCCGGGTAGGGGCCGTACCAATCCAGGCACCACTCTTCGACGTTGCCGTGCATATCCTGCAGCCCCCACGCGTTGGGCGGCGTCTGCGCGACCGTCAGATCGACCGGCTGCGGATCCCAACTGAAGGTCTGGGCGCGGTGATGAACTGAGGGAAGTTCGTCGCCAGTGTGATAGGCGGTCAACGTGCCGGCCCGGCAGGCGTATTCCCACTCGGCCTCGGTGGGCAGGCGGTAGGGCTGTCCCTCCCGCTCGGTGAGCCAGCGACAGAACGCTGTGGCCTCATACCAGGAGACGAAGATCACGGCCTCAGCGTTGCCGGTCGACAGTCCGCGTTTGCCCCGCAATCTGCGATGGTCTGGGTCGAACTTCTCGTACTGGGCGTTCGTGACCGCTGTCGCCGACATCCGTAAGGGTCGGGAGAGGGTGACCTGATGGACCGGACGTTCGTCCATATCTCCGTTCTCCGACCCCATCTGAAACGCGCCGGGTTGTAAGCGGATCAGTTTCATACCCAGGCTGTTGTGCTCGGCGCTGTCATCTTGGTGAGCATGCATGGCTCCTCTCTTCCTTCCTTCTACTGACCTCTACTGATTCCGTGATGCTGTCCGGCTGTAGACTGACCGTGATGGTAGATGAGTTTGACGCGATATGGAGGCCACCGTGTGACGGCTGTCGTTATGACTATGGTACACTCGTTGTCTGGGAATCCAAATGAAAGTCCGGGCCTGCTTATCCTGAATGGGCAGATTGTCGGTTTGTGTGTTACAATCTCTATCCGGCAGATGTTATCGTGGGTTGGGCAGGTTCAGAAAGGACGCTGTCACTTGAAAAGGTTATCATCGCGATTTCTCAATAGGAGCAAGGTGCTTTATTTTCTCTACTATGCGGCGGGTGCTGCTTTGATGCCCTTTCTCCCGCTTTATTACCGTAGTTTGGGGTTCGGAGGAAGGCAGATTGGATTGCTGACAAGCATCTCCCCCTTGATCTCGTTGGTCGGCTCCCCGCTGATGAGCGGCATCGCCGATGCTACGCAGAGACATAAGCGGGTCCTCATTGCCTCTCTGGTCGGCGCTGGGATGGCTGCGATTGTCTTGTCTCAGACCGTCACCTTTTGGGTGATCGCGTTACTTGTCGCTGCTTATGCCTTTTTCAATTCACCGATCATGCCCCTGATCGACAATGCGGTGATGACGGTGCTTGGCGACCGCCGTGATCGATACGGGACGCTGCGCGTGTGGGGCGCGGTGGGATGGGGCGTTGTGGCTCCGCTGGTAGGCTCCTTGTCCGATCGCTATGGCCTGATCTGGCCCTTTATCGGCTTCGTGCTGCTCGTGTTCCTTGAGGTGCTGGTCGTCGTGCGCCTTCCCCTTACGTCGGCTGTCGAGCGGGTGCAGTATTGGTCCGGCGTGCGGACGCTGCTCAGCAATCGCGGCTGGTTGCTCTTCCTGGCGACGGTCTTTCTCAACGGCGTCGCGCAGTCGGGGGTGATGAGCTTTCTCTTCCTATACATGGATGATCTGCACGCGAGCCAAACCGTGATGGGGATAGCGCTGACGGTTGCGACGGTGAGTGAGTTGCCGATCCTTGCCTATTCCGGCCGGATGCTCCGGCGCTGGGGAGCGCGAGGCCTGCTCATTCTCAGCCTGGTGATGTATATCGTCCGGACGTTGGGCTATTCGCTGGCCAGCGCGCCCTGGCAGGTGTTGGTTCTGCAGTTGCTCCATGGGCTCACCTTTTCCTCGATGTGGGTGGCGGGGGTGGCATATGCGGCGGACGCAGCGCCGGAGGGCCTGGGGGCTACGGCGCAGGGCTTGTTCTCGGCTGTGATGATGGGGCTCGGGGGCATGGTCGGTTCGTTGATCAACGGTTTCCTCATCGAACGGTGGGGCGGCGCGATCATGTTCCGGCTGGATAGCGTCTTCGCGATGGTGGGGTTGGTTCTCTTCGTCGTTGCAGGGAAGCTTCAAAGGCGCGCTTGACAGCCAGCGCCGACGCCATGGATGGTCCTTAGGCTTGGCTATCCAATAATTTCCGCAAAATCAAGCTGAAAGCGGTATGGGAAGCCCCCAAACGTGGAAGTTAGTGAGCTTTCAGCCTTCAACTGTGCTGATTAAGCTTCCTCAGATAGAATCGATGGTCGCCATATGCGGTCTCGATGAGTTGCTGCCGGTCGACCATCTGGTCTACCACATCCCAATCCGTCCCTGCTCGTTCTAAGAAGTCTGTAACCGCATCCTCTCGCATGGGGTGGACCGACGTGATGCTTAGCAGGTCTTCTTTCACGTTGCCCGTGAAGGCAAAGGCGTTCCCCTCGTAGCCGATCAGATATTCCACGCCGGCGACCTGCTCATTGAGTATCTGATACGCTCGATTGATCCTTGCTTCATCGGGTGGCTGTGCCCATGGCTCGGCCGGAGGTCGGGTGGGGATGGCCAGATACGCGCGATCGGGTTTGAGATGCGCCAAGAATGAGGCAACCTGGCGAAGGTGTGCTTCGCTGTCGTTGATCCCTGCGACCAGCATCGTCTCCGTCATCAGTTGGCCGTGATAGGTTTCCGCAAATTCGAGCATCCCCTCCTGGATTGCGTCCAGTCTTAGACTCCGATGGGGGCGATCGATGTGGTGCCAAACCTCCTCGGAGGCGGCATCGTTTTTGAGAGACACCCAGTCGGCTTGGGCGAGAGCGTCTCTCACGTCCTCACGCCATATCAGGGATCCATTGGTAATCACGGCGATTTTGATCCCTAATGGCTTCAACCTCTCGATCATACGGCCAAGATTTTGATCCAGCGTAGGCTCACCATCGGGTACGAGAGTGAGGTAATCGATGGCTTCGCCCGATTTCCTAACCGTGTCGACTTTGTCCTGGACGGTCTGAACAACGGTCTCTGGATCGTAAAACGACTGGCGATCAACCTGCATCTTAAGGGTGCGTCCCAACTGACAGTAGACGCAGGCGTACGTGCATATCTTCGGCGGAATGTTATTGATTCCCAGGCTGTACCCTAATCGCCTGGATGGCACGGGACCAAAGGCTATCATGTGCTCTGTTCCTCCTCGGGTCAGATATCGTTCCTGCTTTTCTTTGCCTTGCTGGAATTCCGGATGTCTCATCCCCTATACTCTAGGTTGCTATTCACAAACTGTCAATATACACGCATAATGAATAATCGAGAGTGTTAGCACAGGTGTGATTGGGATCTGGATTCACAGATTGGACAGAAGTCCCTCTTGTGTGCTACAATCTCAGTACAAATACGGTACAGGGACTGACAATCGATCACTGTGAATGCGAGGTGGTGTTGAGTTGCAGGAGCAGAAAGGAGCGGATATGACCAGTTACGTTCACGAACGGAAGCAGCTACACGAGGTGACCCAGGCGATGGTCGCCACCGCGATGGGCCGCGAACCGGCGGATCTCATTATTCGCAACGCGCGGTTGGTCAACGTCAACGTGGCGCGAATTCAGGAGGGGGTCGATATCGCGGTGAGGCACGGGTTCATCGCGCTGGTCGGGGATACCTCTCACATCCCGGTGGCGGAGGGGACTGAGGTCGTGGATGCGGACGGACGGTGCGTGGTGCCGGGCTTCATCGACACCCACGACCACGTCGAGAGCAGTATGGTCGACATCCGGAACTTCGCCAAGGCGGTGCTCCCGCACGGAACCACAATGATTGCGTGCGACAATCACGAGATCACGAACGTCTTTGGGGTCCGCGCGGTGGAGCTTTTTCATAAGGCAGCGCAAGGGCTCCCCCTCAAGGTTGACGTGGCGATGCCCGTCTGCGTGCCGTCCATCCCGGGGTTTGAGGACGCGGGCGCGACGATCACGGCGGATGAGGTCAGCCTCGCCTACGAGGAGGGTTGGGCCGATCTTCAGGGCGAACAGATGAACTTCCCCGGTCTCATCTACGGCGACCCCGGTGTGCACGCGATCACGCAGGCCTCCCACCGGGCGGATAAGGTGCTCACAGGGCACTACGCCAGCCTGGCGCTCGACGAGGGCTTGAACGCCTTTGTTGCCGCAGGGATCACGGCGGATCACGAGGGGACGACGGCGGCGGGGGCCATGCGGCGGGCGCAGCTTGGGTGTTATGCGCAGCAGCGCTATGGCTCGGCTTGGTTGGATATGCCCAATATGATTCCGGCGGTGACGGAGAACCCGGGCCTGGACACCCGGTTCTTTACGCTGGTCACCGATGATGTCACGCCGGCGACGATCGTCAATCAGGGCCACCTCGATCGCGTCGTGCGCGAGGCGATCAGCCAGGGGCTTTCCCCGATTCAGGCGATTCAGATGGTGACGTTGAACGCCGCCCAACTCCTGGAGCAATCACGCACCGTCGGGACCGTCTCGCCGGGCAGGGCAGCCGATCTCCTGGTGATCAGCGATCTGGTCGCTATGACGATCGATCAGGTCTACGTCGACGGCGTGTTGGTTGCGGAGAATGGGGAGATGGTGGTGGATATCGCGCCGTACGACTATCCCGACTGGGCGTTGCACGCCGTGCACCTCGATCCGATGACGGCCGAGGACTTCCGGGTGTCCGTGGAAACCGACGAGACGGTGAAGGTTCGTGGCATCCGTGCCGTCCCGGGCCGAGTGCATACGGAGGAGGTTATCGTGGAGATGACGCCGGAGGATGGCAATCTGGTCGCGGATCCGTCGGAGGATTGGGTCAAGGCGGCGATCTTTTACCGCCACGAGCCTCGAGAGGGCGTGACCGGAACGCATACGTTCGGCTTTGTCACCGGACTGACCTTCGATCCGGGCGCCGCGTTCGCGTCGACAGTTGCCCACGACTGCCACAACCTGCTTGTGTTGGGCACGAGCGACGACGCGATGGCGACCGCAGCCAACGCCGTGATCGAGATGGACGGCGGTCAAGCTGTCGTGGTCGATGGTCAGGTCGCGGCGCGCCTGCCGCTGCCCGTCGGCGGGTTGATGGCCCTGGATTCGGCCGAGGAGGTCGCCGAGAAGCTTGAGGGCATCGAGGAGGGCTTGAAGGCCGCCGGGTGCCCCCATGAGGCCGCCGAGATGACCATCAGCCTGCTGGGTCTGATCGTGATCGAGGAACTGCACCTCTCGAACCGAGGGCTGGTCGCGCTGAAACCCGGTCAGCCGCCCGCGTTTGTCGATCTCATCGTCGCAGAATGATTCGCTTCCACGAATCGCTGGGGGGAAGCAGCGCGCAGGTGAAGGGCTTTGACTGCGCGCTGCTTTGTTATTATCGATGACGATGTGGTTCTTCACCGTTGAACTTGGATGGCGTAGTGCCCCTCGACGTAGGGGAACGCTGTCTCCAGGTCGCCGGCTAGGTTGACCCCCAATCCCGGTGCTTGGGGCAGATACAGCCAGCCCTCTTCAATCCTTGGCGTCTCCTCCAGGATTGCCCACTGAAGGGGGCCCTGGATCATGCAGAGTTCGAGGACTCGGGGATTGGGGAGCGCGGCGACGTAGTGGGCGTGTTCCATCGCCATCAGTCCGTTGTGCCAGCTATGCGGGCAGGTATCCACGCCGTAGTGTTGGTAGGCCGTCCGGGCGATGCGCATGGCCTCGGTGATCCCACAGAGTGCCGCATCGGGTTGGACGATATCATAGGCGCCCGCTTCGAGATAGGGTCGGAATTGCTCCAGGGTGGTGAGAGATTCGCCGCCCGTAATCGGCAACTCGACGGCATTCGCGAGCCGAGCGTATGCCTCGATCTGATCCTTGGGCAGCGGCTCCTCGAACCAGGTGAAGCCCAAGCGGTCCAGTGTCCGTGCGATCTGCAGCGCATGCTCCTCGGTCAAGCGGCAGTTGCCGTCGAGCATGAGCGCCATCCGGCCGTCGACCTCCGTCGCTAGCTCGCTGACCAGGCCCAGAAACCGGTCGACGGTCACACCATCCCACGCCCACTCCGCGCCGATCCTGAATTTCATCGCGGTGAACCCGCGCTCGATATAACTCAGGGCCTCCGCGATCAACTGCCTCGGATTCTCCCGCCAGTCATAGCTACATCCGCCGGAGGCGTAGAG
>DAOTTS010000034.1:0-34363 GCA_034437735.1 Anaerolineae bacterium | reverse complement strand
CGCCTGCGTGACTACCATAGGCGGAGAGGGTGGGATTCGAACCCACGGTAGCCCGAAGACTACAACGGTTTTCGAGACCGCCCCATTCGGCCGCTCTGGCACCTCTCCGCGGTGGGTGTGCCGTTCACCGGCACAACGGGGATTATACCAGAAACGGCCCGACCTTCAACCGCGCAAGACGGTACATCGCGGTAAGCGGCACGGAAATCTGACGATTTCCTTTGAGCAAGGGGAAGGGAGCGCGGGAAGAAAGAGTCGAGTAAGGGCGACAGGGTCCCGTCCCGGCAAAAGGTATTGACCCCCACCCTCCCGCATGGCACCATGACGGTACGATGTTCTTACCAAGCACACCCAAAGAGATGGACGCCCTGGAGTGGGATCGCCTGGACGTGATCCTGGTGACCGGGGACGCCTATATCGACAGCCCCTACATCGGGGTGGCGGTGATCGGGCACGTGCTGGCGGATCTGGGCTACCGGGTCGGGATCATCGCCCAGCCCGACATCCAGAGCCCGGACGATATCACGCGCCTGGGAGAGCCGACGCTCTTCTGGGGTGTGACCGGCGGCAGTATCGACTCGATGGTCGCCAACTACACGGCGATGAAGAAACCGCGCCGCACCGACGACTATACGCCGGGGGGACGGAACACCCGCCGGCCCGACCGGGCGGTGATCGTTTACACCAACCTGATCAAGCGGTTCTTCAAGGACACGGTCCCCATCGTGCTGGGCGGGGTCGAGGCCAGCCTGCGGCGCGTGGCCCACTACGACTATTGGGACGACCGCATCCGGCGGTCGGTGCTCTTTGACGCCAAGGCCGACTACCTGGTCTACGGGATGGCCGAACGGTCGGTCGTCGAAGTCGCCGACGCCCTGCGGTTCCGGGGGGACGCCCGCCACGTCCGGGGGGTGTGCTACATCGACGACAGTCCCCAGCCCGGCTACCTGACGCTGCCCGCGTACGAGGCGGTCGTCAAGGACGACGACGCGTTCATCGAGATGTTCCACACGTTCTACCGGAACAACGATCCGCGCAGCGCCCAGGGCCTGGTGCAGCAGCACGGCAACCGGTATCTGATCCACAATCCGCCGCCCCGGTACCTCTCCCAGAAGGAGCTTGACGAGGTTTACGCGCTGGATTTCGAGCGCGATGCGCATCCCTATGACAAGCGCCAGGGGCCGATCCGCGCGCTGAACACCATCACGTTCGCGGTCAACACGCACCGAGGGTGCTATGGTGAGTGCAACTTCTGCGCCATCGCCGTACACGAGGGGCGCACGGTGCGGTGGCGGAGTCCTGAGTCCATCGAGGACGAGGCGCGGGCGCTGACCCGCCACCCCGGATTCAAGGGCAACATCCGGGACGTCAGCGCACCGACGGCCAATATGTACGGGTTCGAGTGCCCGAAGAAGCTCAAGGAGGGCGCCTGCCCGGACCGCCGGTGTCTCTATCCGGAGGTCTGCCCGGCGCTGCCGGTCGATCAGAGCCGGCACCTGGACCTGCTGAAGCGGCTGCGCGCCCTGCCCGGCGTCAAGAAGGTCTTCGTCGCCTCCGGGATCCGGTACGACCTGATCTTCGACGATGAGGAACACGGGGACGAGTATCTCCAGGAACTGGTCGCGCACCACGTCTCGGGGCAAATGAAGGTCGCGCCGGAGCACACGGAGCCTCGGGTGCTGCAGGCGATGGGCAAGCCGGGACCCGAGTCGCTGCTCGAATTCCGGGAGCGCTTCTACGAGGCCACGGAGCGGGCCGGCAAGCCGCAGTTCCTCACCTACTATCTGATCGCGGCCCATCCCGGCTGTACGGAGCGGGATATGCGGAAGTTGCGGCAGTTCGCGGTGGAGAAGCTGGAGATCCACCCGGAGCAGGTGCAAATTTTCACGCCGTCGCCGTCGACGTATGCGAGTCTGATGTACTACACGGAGCGGAATCCGTTCACGGGCGAGCGGCTCTTTGTGGAGAAGGATCTGGGACGCAAGCAGCGGCAGAAGCGCACGGTGACGCGCAAGGGGTCGCGGCGGCGATGATGAATGACGACGATGGACGATTGACGACGGTCTCGTAGGTCGGCCCAGACAGGCCGACCTACGTTTGAGATGTGTTATCCTTCGGCGAGTTCGAGCTGGCGGCGGTAGAGGTGGCTGTAAAGGCCGTCCTTGGCGAGGAGTTCGTCGTGATCTCCGACCTCACGGATGCGACCATTCTCCAGGGCGATGATCTTGTCAGCATTGCGGATGGTGCTCAGCCGGTGCGCGATGACCAGGGATGTGCGCCCCTTCATCACCTCATCCAGCGCCTTCTGGATGAGGTACTCGGCCTCGGCATCCACCGACGACGTGGCCTCATCCAGGATCAGAATGCGGGGATCGGTGACGATGGCCCGGGCTAGCGCCAGACGCTGCTTCTGCCCGCCGCTGAGCTTGACGCCCCGCTCGCCGATCGCCGTGTTGTAGCCGTCCGGCAGTTGGGAGATGAATTCGTGGGCGTAAGCGGCCTCCGCCGCAGCCTCGAGCTCCTCCTGGGACGCGTCGGGATTGCCGTAGCGCAGATTATCCCGCACGGTGGTGTTGAAGAGGAACGTATCCTGCAGCACGATGGCCACGTGCTGGCGCAAGGAATGGAGATCGACCTCACGCAGATCGTGACCATCCACCAGGACCCGTCCGTCGTTGGGATCGTAGTACCGGCACAGCAGGCGCGCGATACTGGTCTTCCCCGCACCGCTGGGGCCCACCAGGGCCACCACCTCGCCCGGCTCCATATCGAAGGTCACGTCCCGTAAGACGTGTCCCTCCTCCTCTTCATCCTCGTACCGGAAGTTGACGTGCTCGAAGGCAACCCGGCCCTCAATCTGCTCCAGCACCGTCGCATCCGGCTCGCTGCGAATATTCGGGGTCTGGTCCAGCAGTTCGAAGATCCGCTCGCCGGCAGCGATGGCCTGCTGGAAGATGTTGTCGACCTCGGTCAGGCGGCGCAGCGGTTCGTAGAACGAGGTGCTGTACGAGAGGAACGCGACCAGCGTGCCCACGGTCAGCTCCCCCAAGACGGTCATCTGCGCACCAAAGCCGAAGACCAACGCGCTGCCCAACAGCGCCAGGAAGCGCAGCATCGGGAAGACGGTGGACCACATGCGGATACTCCGCACCCGCTCCTGGCGGTACCGGTCACTCGCTTGGCGGAATTCCTCCAGCTCCGACGTCTCCTGCACGAAAGCCTTGATGACCCGAATGCCGGTGAGATTGTCCTGCAAGCCGGCATTGATGTCGCCGAGCCGGTCGCGGGCCTGACGGTAGATCGGACGGACCTTCTGGTTGAAGATCCGCAGCCCGACGACGATCAAGGGGATCGGCGCCAGCATCCAGAGCGCCAGCTTCCAGTTAAGCACGATCAGGATCCCACAAGCGCCCAACAGCCGGAGCAGGTCGACGGTGGTCAGGGCCACGCCGTGGGTGACGAAGCTCTCCAGCGCGTTCACGTCGTTGGTCACCCGGGACATCAGTTCGCCGGTTGAGGTTTGTTCATAGAACGAGAGGGAGAGACGCTGCAGGTGCTGGTAGATCCTGACCCTTAGATCGAAGATGAACCGCGCGCCGAGCACGTGGCGGAGGTACGACTCCCCAAACGACGAGAACTGCTGCAGCGCGTAGACGCCGATGAGGATGAGGACGAGACGCAGCAGCCGGTCGATCGTCCCCTGTTCGACGACTCGATCGATGATCTGCTTCTGGACGAGGGGCGGCAGCAGTTGCAGCCCGGTGCTCACGAGCATCACCAGGCCGATAACGAGCAAGATCTTCCAATACGGACGCACAAAACTGAATAAGCGACGGAGTACGTTCATTGTGAGTTCAACTCCCAACGTTGTTGAGACCAACACAATATCCACCAAGACCTCAAGTATACCGCAACTCGGCGGCTTCTCCATTGCGGCTTACCAGGTAGGTTCTTCATTTCCGATTCTCTGCTATAATGCGCCCGGTAGGCACTGAGGACTTGATACCACCAGCCGCACCCGGTCGGGCCAAAAGCCCGGCCTTTCTGTTGAATCGAGACGTAAGCACGCATCGAACCAGGGAGGACGCGCACGTATGACAGCTAAAGTCAGGATGTGGATCACCGACAACCGCATGGAGGTCGAGCGGTTCCTCAAATTCGCCGTTGTCGGCACCATCGGGGCGGTCGTGGACTTTGGTACGCTCTACCTGCTGCACGTCGTGCTGAACTGGCCCCTGGCCCTCGCCAACACCATCTCGTTCACCTGTGCGGTGCTGAGCAACTTCACGTGGAACCGGCTGTGGACCTATCCGGACTCCCGCTCGAAGCCCATCGTGGCACAGCTCGTTCAGTTCTTCGTGGTGAACATCGCCGGATGGGCCATCAACACGGGGATACTGCTGGCCCTGAATCAGCCCCTCACGCAGCTGGCCGGCACCTTTCCGCCGGTTGCCACCGCCGAGCTCGCCCACAAGTTAGGGTACAACGCCGCCAAGGTTCTGGCGACGGGGGTGGTGATGTTCTGGAACTTCTTCATCAACCGCTTCTGGACCTATAACGACGTCTGAACCCGCAGGAGCCGACGCTATGGACATCGCGGTTGACTACACGGCGGCAGCCCGGCAGGGCGGCGGGATCGGCCGCTATACCCGCGAGTTGATCTCGGCCCTTCTCGCGGCAGACGCCCCCCATCACTACGTCCTGATGGCTGCCAACGCAGGGCTTGGAGACCGCTGGCAGTGCGAGGCCGCGCGGCTTCGCGCGCTGACCGATGAGGACCACCTGACCCTGCGCACGCTGCCCCTGACCGACGACTGGGTCGCGCGGCTCTGGCAGCGGCTCCGCGTGCCGGTTCCCGCCGAGTGGATCACCGGACGGGTCGACCTATTCTACTCACCGGATTTCGTGCTGCCCCCGCTGCGCCGGCATACCCCGGCGCTGCTCACGGTGCACGACCTCTCCTTTCTCCGCCATCCGGAGACCTTCCCAGACGCGCTGCGGGCCTATCTGGAACAGGCGGTTCCCCGCAGCGTCGAGCGCGCCGATCACATCCTCGCCGACTCCCACGCCACCCGGCGCGATCTGATCACCCTGATGGGTGTGCCCCCGGACAAGGTCACCACCCTCCATCTGGGGGTCTCGTCGCGGTTCTCGCCTGATGCTGCCTCGGGTGAACGGATGCACCTCAACAAAAAATACGACCTCGGATCCTGTCCTTATGTGTTGGCGGTCGGGACGGTCCAGCCGCGCAAGAACATCCGACGGCTCATTGAAGCCATGGATGCGCTGGTAGCGACCCACGAGGTGGCGTTGGCCCTCGCCGGCCAACCGGCATGGCTCTCCGATCCCATCCTGGAAGCAGCGGGCGCGCGGGAATACGTCCACGTCCTGGGCTTTGTGGCGGACGAGGATCTGCCGGCCCTCTACCGGCAGGCTGAGGTCTTCACCTTTCCCAGCCTCTATGAAGGGTTCGGGCTGCCGCCTCTGGAAGCGATGGCGTGCGGCACCCCGATCGTGGCCTCCAATGCATCGAGCATCCCCGAGGCGGTCGGCGACGCCGGGCTCCTCATCGACCCGCTTGACGTCCCGGCCCTGACCCACGCGCTGGATCGCTTGCTGACCGACATAAGCCTGCGGCGGGATCTCCGGAGGCGCGGATTGGAACGGGCGACGGAATTCACGTGGGCACGCACCGCTGACCAGTGGTTAGCCCTCGTTCGCAAGACTTTTGCATAAAGTCAGCGTATAATACCTGCACGCGTACGTCGTATGGACAAGCCGGAGATTACAAATCTCCTCAGAGCGACAAGGACACAACCCTTCTGGAAGGAGAACACGTGATGATCCAAACCAAACATCCGAAGACGATTGCCATTCTCGGCGGCACCGGCAATCAAGGACCGGGACTGGCGATGCGTTGGGCCCTCGCCGGGCACCACATCATCATCGGATCCCGCAAGCAGGAGAAAGCCGAACGGGTCGCCGGCGAAGTCAACGACCGCCTGACCGACAGAGACGTCAGCGGGTCGGTGGCGGGGATGGCCAATCCCCAGGCCGCAGCGGCGTGCGAGGTCGCCGTCCTCACCGTGCCTTACAGCGCACAAAACGCCCTGCTGGGCGATCTCACCGACGCGCTGGAAGGCAAAATGCTGATCAACGTCAACGTGGCCCTCAAGCCGCCCAAGGTCACGCACGTCTTCATCCCGCACGGGGGGTCCGCATGCGAACAGGCCCAGGCGATCCTCGGAGACACAACCCCCGTGGTCGGCGCCTTTCAAAACGTCTCGGCCCACGTCTTGGACGCGCTGGATGAGCCGGTGCGTTGCGACGTGCTGGTCTGCGGCGACGATGCCGAGGCTAAGGCCCTGGCGATCGCGCTCGCTCAGGACATGGGCACCCGGGGATTCGACGCGGGCCCCCTCGCCAACGCGAAGGCCATTGAAGGACTGACGTCCATCCTCATCAAGCTCAATATCCAGCACAAGGTCCACGGCTCCGGTATCCATATCACCGGCCTGCCGGAGCACGCCGGGACACCCGAATGACCCTGAAGGATCCTAAGCCCGCAAGCGGTATGAACGTCCAGGTGCTCGCCGTCTCCGACCTGCCGGAGGTCCATCCGGGTGACGACCTGGTCGCGCTGATCCTGCGTGGGCTCGACGAGGCGGAGATGGCCCTCCAGACGGGTGACGTCCTGGTCGTCACCCAGAAGGTCGTCTCCAAGGCCGAGGGATGCCTCGTCGATCTCGCCGGCGTTCAACCGTCGGCGCGCGCGCGCAAAGTGGCCGCCGACACGGGCAAGGACCCAAGATTGGTGGAGGTGATCCTGCGCCAGTCTCGCGGTGTGATCCGCTGGCGAAAGGGGGTGCTGATCACCGAGACGCACCACGGATGGATCTGCGCCAACGCCGGCGTCGACCGCTCCAACGTCGCGGCGCCGGGACGGGACGTCGTCCTGACCCTGCCCGAGCATCCCGACCGGTCAGCCCGCGAGATCCGGGACGCCCTGAACGCCGCCACGGGGGCGGACGTGGCGGTGATTATCAGCGACACCCACGGCCGCGCATGGCGTCTGGGCACCGTGAACCTCGCGATCGGCGTCGCCGGGATGGACCCCATCCTGGACGTGCGGGGACAGCAGGACCGCTTCGGCTATACGATGCGGGTGACCCAGATCGCCCGGGCGGACGAATTGGCCGCGACCGCCGGCCTGTTGAGCGGACAGGCCGGTGAAGGGTTACCGGTCATTCTCATTCGCGGCGCGCGCTACACCCGCGCCGACGGTCAGGCGGTCGATATGCAGCGGCCTGTCGAGAAGGATCTATTTCGGTAATTGCCGGACAGCGCACGGATGCACGTAGGTCAATACGGATACTTGCTTCACATGACCAGTAACCACACGATAGGATGAAGGAGTGCTCTCATCATGGTACAAACGAGTATTGAACGGGTCGCGCTTTACCTGCAGGACGCCCACCCTATTCGGGATGGGATGGCCTACGCGCAGTACGCCGAGGAACGGGGCTTTGAGGCAGTCTGGCAGGCCGAGAGCCGCCTGGTGCGGGACGCGATCGTGCCGATGTCCGCCTACGCCGCCGTCACCGACACAATCAAGGTCGGATCCGGCGTGATCAACAACTGGACCCGGAATATCGGACTGCTGGCCGCCACCTACCTCACCCTCGACGACCTGGCGCCGGACCGGATCATCTGCGGCATCGGGGCATGGTGGGATCCGCTGGCGCGCAACGTGGGCATCAACCGGCGCAAGCCGCTCACAGCGATGCGCGAGACGGTGGAGGTGCTCCGGCGGCTGCTGAATATGGAACGGGTGACCTTCGAAGGGGAGTTCCACCAGGTTCACGGCATCGAACTGGACGTCGTCCACGGGCGCCGCGAACCCCGCAACGTGCCGATCATGATCGGGGCAACCGGGCCGAAGATGCTGGCACTCACCGGCGAGATCGCCGACGGGGTCGTGCTCAACTACTGCGTGCCGCCCAGCTACAACGATATGGCGATGGAGCAGCTTGAGAAGGGCGCGCGTCGTGCCGGACGCAGCCTGGATGATCTAGACCGCCCGCAGCTCGTGGTCTGTTCGGTGCACGAGGATCGGGATGAGGCCATTCGAGGCGCCAAGATGCTGCTGACCCAGTATCTGGCGCAACAACCTCACATCGCCAAGGCCAGTGGCGTGGAGCAGGAGGTCGTGGAGAAGATCCAGTCCATCCTGGGTTGGCCCGCGACCAAAGAACAGATCGAGCAAGCCATGGTCTACGTTCCCGACGAACTCGTCCTGCGGATCACGGCCACCGGCACGCCAGCGGAGGTCCAGGATCAGGTCCAGGCGTACGTCGATCGGGGCGCGACCTGCCCCATTCTCTACCCACTGGGTGACGTCAAGCTGACGATCGATACCTTCGCGACCCAATAGTCACTCCGCATCCCTCATCGTTGCAGAAGGCCCGGCAGGGTTCCAATCCGCCGGGCCTTCTGGCTTGTATTCAAAAGAGATCCTCAGACCCCCCGGTGTCAATCTGCTGGCTGAATCGGGCGCAGCAGTAGATCCAAGGTCACGTGACTGAGCAGGGAAGCGGCCATCCGCAGAGCCCCCTCATCAAAATCGAACCGTGGCGTGTGGTGACCAAAACCGCCCAGATCCGCGCCAAACCCGATGTTCGTCGCCAGTCCGCCCCCGGCCTGGACGCGGCGCATCATCACCGTGTAATCCTCGCTCCCGCCGCTCCGCTCAGGCGTCCGCAGTGCGTAGCCTTTCAACCCGGTCGCCACGTCGGCCACGCGATCGGCCAGGGCGGCATCGCTGGCAGCGCTCTCCGCCCGGCCCATCTCGCGCAGGGTCAGCGCACAGTCGTACATCGCTGCCGCGCCCTCCAAGATGCGAACGGCACGCTCGTACATCATCGCATCGATTGCGCTGGTCTCCCCCCGTGTCTCGATCACCAGATGGGCGTTGGGGCAGATCACGTTGCGCCCCATCCCCGCGTTCAACCGTCCGACGTTGACCCGACTCGTGCCCTCGCGGTGCCTCGGGATGGCGTGGAGATTGAGGACCGCGGTGGCGGCCGCCAGCATCGCATTCTTGCCCCGGTGGGGTCCTCCCCCGGCGTGTGCGGCCTGGCCCTCAAACCAGGCGTCAAACTTACGGGTGGCCAAAAAGCCGGACTGCCCCGGCGTCAACTGGCCCGTGGGCCAGCCGCTGTAGACGTGCAGGGCCAGCATGGCATCCACGTCGTCCACCACACCGGCAGCGACCATGGATTCGGCCCCGCGTACGCCCTCCTCCGCAGGCTGAAAGATAAGCCTGACCGTTCCCTTGATGGCATCCTGGAGGCGGACCAGCACCTCGGCCACAGCCAGGCCAATCGCAGCGTGGCCATCGTGGCCGCAGGCGTGGGATACTCCGTCGTTGACCGACGCAAAGCCCTCAGCCGCCGGTCGGTGCGAGGGCTCGTCACTCTCCTGCAAATCCAGAGCGTCGATGTCAAACCGGAGCCCAATGACCGGCCCATCACCAGAACCGACGGTCCCCACCGCACCGGTGAAACCACCGCGCACCTGTTCGAGGAAGACAGGATCGCCACCCTGCGCCTCGGCACGGCGCCAATGCGACGCCAATGCCTCCTCCTCCGGGAGCCCCATTCGCGCGTCCGCAGCCACGACGTCGGGACCGACCCTGACGTCCAGACCCAATTCGGTCAGCCGGCGTGCGATCAACGACGACGTTCGAAATTCGGTCCAACCGGCCTCCGCGTACTGATGAAAGTCCCGGCGGTCGGCAATCAACTGAGGCTCGATCTTTTTGAGGATACGATCCATGGCGAGCTTAGGGTTCACGGGGCACACTCCTGACTGCGTATCTATGTTTGGCTTTGCTGACTTTTGTAAAATAACCTTTACCCGAGAGTTACACAGAGTTTCACAGAGGATGCACAGAGTCCCACAGAGTGTGTTTCTGCTGGAGGTGAAAATGACTTTCTTCTGGTACAGTCATAGTTGTGTCCATGCTCATAAGGGATCGGGCGTATTGTCGACCGGCGGTTTGACGCCCACCGTGAGGCTGGACCACTCCCAGGTCTTCCAGACCCCGGAGGTGTTCCGCTTGAGGGTCACAGGTCGGGGATTATCCGCGCCATTACAGACCACAAAGACTTTGCGAATCTCACTCTCTGTATCCGCCGTCAAACGGTCCGGATAGGCAGCCACCCGCAGCGGCGGCTCCGGCAGACGATAAGCCTGCTCGGGCGTCGTATCTTTGAAGTACGACCGCAGCATCCAGGGACGCCCGGCGACTCGCCTCTCCAGTCGCTGCACGTCGATGGGGCGCAGCTTCCAACCCAACATCGCGGTATCGGAGGGCTGGATGCGGCTGCGATCCAAAACCAGGGTCAGCGCCTGACGCCCCAATGAGGCGTCGGGCTCGCTTGCATAGAGCAGCATCGCCACCACCGTGACCGCCGCGCCGCCCTCCGGCGTCTGCGCAATCCGGTCGCGCAGCGCGATAAAGGCATCCAAGGTCTCAGGGATGGTTCCGATCACAATCTCGTTTTTGGCAGCCTTACTCATCATCCCTCCTCACGGGGCGATACGACTCCTGGTTGAAGCTCAATGACGCACACGACGGTCCCTCATCGATAATGGGCCGGATACTGTGCATCCCATCTTGCGCATCTATGATAGCACCAACGAGAGCCGTTTCAAATAGAGCGTCCAGACCCCCAGCGCTCCGGCTTAACAGTCATTGGCAACCTACCTGTCTGTGGTATCATTCCTTGCACAGACGTGTAACACAGATAAGTGGACGTTGTCGCGTTCAGAGATAGCTCGAGCCACGACCTTTCTCCCCGACTCTCTGAACGACGATGAATCATCACCCAAGGAGGTGCTATCCGTATGAAAAATATCACGGTCGTTGGGGTTGGGTACGTCGGCCTCGTCAGTGGCGCCAGTTTTGCCGATCTGGGCAACCGCGTGGTCTGCCTGGACATCGACGAAACCCGCATCAAGAACCTGAAGAAGGGAATCCTTCCCATCTACGAACCGGGGCTCGAGGAGTTAGTCAAACGGAACGTGCGTGCGGATCGTCTGCACTTCACAACCTCGTACGAGGACGCCTTGGCCGAGGCAGAGATCGTCTTCATCGCCGTCGGCACGCCCTCCGACGTCGACGGGCAAGCCGACCTGCGCTACGTCCGCATGGCTGCGGAGTCCATCGCTGACGTTCTCGATCATTCTGTCATCATTGTGAACAAATCGACCGTGCCCGTGGGCACCGGGGACTGGGTCGCCGAGATCATCCGCAACCGGCAGCCTGACGTTCCATCCTTCGACGTCGTCTCCTGTCCCGAGTTCCTGCGCGAGGGTTCGGCCATCAGCGACTTCATGAACCCCGACCGCGTGATTCTGGGCTCGATGAACCCGGAGGCTGCCGAGATCGTGGCTCAACTCCACCTGCCCCTGCGGACGACGATTATGATCACCGACCTGCGCACGGCGGAGATGGTCAAGTATGCGTCCAACGCTTTCCTGGCCGCCAAGATCTCCTTTATCAACGAGATCGCCAATATCTGCGAGGCCCTCGGCGCCGACGTCAAAGAGGTCGCGTATGGCATGGGGCTGGATAAACGCATCGGCCCCCACTTCCTGGATGCCGGACTGGGCTGGGGCGGATCCTGTTTCCCGAAGGACGTCAAGGCCTTAGCCTCAATGGCCGAGATTGAGGGACGGCACCCCCACCTCTTGCACGCCGTGATGGACATCAACCGCGATCAACGGTTCGCGCCTATGCGGAAGGTCTCCGAACTGCTCGGGGGCGACCTCCGAGATCGCGTGGTCGGTATCCTGGGGTTGGCCTTCAAGCCCAACACCGACGATATGCGAGACGCCCCCTCGATCGACGTGATTCGCAACTTACAGCGCAAGGGGGCCACCATCCGCGCCTACGATCCGGTGGCGATGGATAACGCAGAGGGCGTGCTCCACGACGTCGAAATGATGAAAAGCGCCTACAACGTCGCCGACGGGGCGGACGCTCTGATTCTCGTGACCGAATGGAACGAATTCAAAAACCTGGATCTGGAGCGGATCCGGACCCTGATGCGACAGCCGATCCTGGTCGATGGCCGTAACATTTACGATCCCAATCGGGTT
Source organism: Anaerolineae bacterium (assembly GCA_034437735.1). Lineage (GTDB taxonomy): Bacteria > Chloroflexota > Anaerolineae > B4-G1 > SLSP01 > PWVB01. The sequence continues at coordinate 22,195 of DAOTTS010000034.1, read as the reverse complement.
CGCAATCTGGGCTTCAAGTATATGGGCATAGGACGCGGGTACGACGGCAAGGGGATGCCCGAACAGACCGCAGAACAGACCATCGCACTGTGAATACACACCACGCTCCCTTTACGAATTTCCAGCGGACGACCTTAGCCAACGGATTGGAAATCTTCGCGCAGCGGAGTGCAACCGCGCCGGTCGTCAGCTTGTGGGTCTGGTACCGGGTCGGCACCCGCAACGAACACCCCGGTATTACCGGCGTCTCCCATTGGGTGGAGCATATGCTCTTCAAGGGTACCGACCGCTGGCCGTCCGGACGGGCGGATCAGGCGATCTCCCGTGAGGGCGGCTTCTATAACGGGATGACGTGGCAGGATTTCACGACCTACTACGAGACCTTGCCCGTCGACCGGCTGGACCTGGCCCTCGACATCGAGTCGGACCGCATGCAGAACGCTGCGTTCCGAGAAGAGGACGTAAACTCCGAACGTACCGTCATCATCAGCGAGCGGCAGGGCCACGAGAACTCGCCGCGCTTTCTACTGAGCGAGGAGGTCATTGGGATGGCTTACCGCGTGCATCCCTATGGGCATGAGACGATTGGGCATCTATGCGATCTACAGGCGATGACCCGTGACGATCTCCAGCAGCACTACGCGACCTATTACGCACCCAACAACGCGGTGATCGCCGTCACGGGCGACCTCGATCCGGACGTGATGACGGAGCGGGTGACCGAGGCTTTCCACGAGATTGCTGAGGCCCCCCCCGTGCCCTCGGTGCACCTGGTCGAGCCCCCGCAGCGGGGCGAGCGCCGGGTCCACATCCAGGGCGCCGGACAGACGGACTATGTCCAGTTCGCGTACCATATCCCCCCGGCTCAGCACGAGGATTTCCACGCGATGACCGTACTCAACGCCATCCTCTCCGGAGGTTCGGGGTTCATCGTCGGTCGCGGACACATCACAAACTACACCAGCCGGCTCTACACAGCTCTTGTTGAGGAAGAGCTTGCCATCAACGTTCACGGAAGTCTGGCGCCGACCGTAGATCCGGACCTCTACACGATGGTCGCGACGGTATGGCCCGGACGCACCCACCGCGACGTGGAAGCGCGTCTTTTAGAAGAAATTGATCGCTTACACCAGGATAAGATCACGCTCGCGGAGATTGAACAGGCCAAGCGGCAAGCCAAAGCACTCTTCGCCTTTTCCAGCGAGAGCATCAGCCATCAGGCATTCTGGCTGGGGTTCAGCGCGATCTTCGCCGACACCGACTGGCTGACGTCCTACCTGACGTCACTGGAACAGGTCACCGCTGAGGACGTACAACGGGTCGCCCAGACTTATCTGATCCCGACCAACCGGACCACGGGTTGGTACCTGGCTCCCTCCCAACAAAGGCAAGGACCCGCATGAACCCGACACCCCCTAACCCACTCGCCAATCAGAATCGAACCTCCCGTGCTTCCCTGCCGGGATCCGATGACACATTGAGGAAAGTCCTGCCCAACGGGCTCACGATCCTCGTGAGGGAGAACTTCGCCAGTCCCGCGGTCGTCATCAACGGATACGTCAAAGCGGGCGCGCTCGATGAAGCCCCGGATCAATATGGTCTGGCCGGATTCACAGGTGACGTTATGCAGCGAGGGACGCACCACCGCACCTTTCGCCAGCTCTATGCGGACGTAGAATCAATCGGAGCGACCTTTGGGCTCAACACAGCGACCACGACGAGCTCTTTTGCGGCCAAAGGGTTGGCCGACAGTCTGCCCCTCCTGCTCGACGTGCTGGCCGATATCCTCCGTCACCCCTCGTTCCCGGAGCGCCAGGTGGAAAAGGTCCGCGCCGAGATCCTGACCGATCTCCAGGAGCGCAGGCACGACACCCGGCGGATGGCCAGCCTGCGCTTTTACGAGCTGGCCTACCCCGAGACCCATCCGTACCATTGGAGCCAACTGGGATACGAGTCCACCATCGCCTCGGTCACACGGGACGACCTACTCGCCTTTCACGAGGATAACGTCGGCCCGCAGAACGCTGTCATCGTGGTCGTCGGAGGGATCCGGCTGTCCGAGGCGGCGGCCATGGTCGAGGAGGCTTTCGGAGATTGGAAGACCTCCCGGATTGCCCGCCCGCCGATGCCCCCCGCCCCGCCATTGATCGAGCGCCGGGAATCCCGTATGGCCTTGGAGGACAAGATGCAGAGCAATCTCGTCCTGGGATGGCCCGGTCCAGCGCGGCGGAATCCCGATTTCATCCCCTGTTACGTTGCCAATACCATCCTCGGGACGTTCGGGATGTACGGAAGGTTGGGGACGAACGTTCGTGAAGCGCACGGATTAGCCTACTATGTCTACAGCCGGGTCGACGGCGGACCGGGGCCCGGTCCCTGGCGGATTCTCGCGGGGGTCAACCCATCCAACGTTGATCAAAGCCTCGCCCTGATCCGTGACGAAATCCGCCGAATGCAGGATACCCCGGTCCCCCCGGAGGAGCTTGCCGACAGCCAGTCCTATCTGACCGGCAGCCTCCCACTTCACCTCGAGACCAATGAGGGCGTGGCCCGTTCGCTGATCAACATCGAACGGCACAATCTGGGGTTGGATTATCTCAGAACGTATCAATCCATGATCCGCGCAATCACAGCGGAAGATGTCCAACGCGTGGCACAGCGCTGGATGGATCCCGAGCACGATGCGGTTTCCATCGCCGAACCGGCGGTCATCCCCGAGAAATCACCATGAATCTCACCAATGGCGTTGATATCGTTGAGATCGCCCGGATCGAACGCGTGCTTGACCGCTTCGGGGACCGATTCCTGGCGCGGGTCTTCAGTGCCGCGGAGATCGCGCGAAGCCGACAGCGTCCATCCGAGCTGGCCGCTCGTTTCGCAGCCAAGGAGGCAGTCGCAAAAGCCCTGGGGGTCGGGATGGCTATCCTCGCCCCGCTGGGCATCGGATGGCACGACGTCGAAACGCTCAACGAACCGAGTGGCAGGCCCTATGTCATTCTGCACGGGCGCGCTCACCATCTGGCGCAGGAACAAGGCCTTGCCCAATGGTCGATCAGCCTGACCCACGACGGCGGTTTTGCCATTGCCTTCGTGGTCGCCTGGGGACCCTAGAGCACGAACGGTAGGTAACACTCACGATACAAGACGCACCAATCAACACGACCATCAACAAGGAAGGAATTAACAACTATGCGGGTTATCGTTCAACGCGTATCCGAGGCATCGGTCTCCATCGATGGCGAGGTCACCGGGGCCATCGGCCCCGGGCTGCTCTGCCTGGTAGGCATCAGCGAGGGAGACACCGACGAGGAGGCACGCTGGCTGGCACACAAGACCGCCAACCTGCGCATCTTTGCCGATCAGGACGACCGGATGAACCTCTCGGTCAAGGATATCAACGGCGCAGTTCTGGTGGTCTCCCAGTTCACGCTCTACGCGAACACCCGGAAAGGCTTTCGCCCCTCGTTCGTGGGCGCAGCCCCTCCGGAGGTTGCGGAACCATTGGTCGACCTGTACACGAAAGCGATCAAAGATGAAAATGTGCCGGTCGAGACCGGCATCTTTGGCGCCTATATGGAGGTCAGCCTGGAAAATGACGGGCCGGTGACGATTATTCTGGAGAGAGAGGCCTGAGCCCTCCCAGCCAAGGAAGGAGATCGGCGGAATGACAACCTATGGACAGGAAGACGATCAGCAGAAGACCGCACGCTGGTATTGGTTGCTCTTTGAGAGCGGCCTCTCGACGCTGCAAGCCAAACGATACCTTCACCGCTGGCAGCAGCAGGAACGCTCCGTCACAGAGGTGCTTGATCGGTTACCCGATCAACACCAAGACGTGGGACTCACCCGCGAGGAGGCGCAGCAGCTCAGGCCGCCGGCCTCGCTCCCGACCGTCCATGCGTTGCGCTGGAACGCCCCCCACTATCCAGATGGGCTCCGCGACCTGCCGCTCAAACGTCGCCCCGCCCTGCTCTTCGGAGAGGGCAGGTTCGAGCTTTTGGCACGACCCATTGTGACTTTCTTTGCAAAGCGGCCCAATGAAGACGAGCTGGCTATGCTTCGCGAGGCGATAAGCGTGCTTCTAGGAGAGAATCTGCTCCTCGCCGCGCTGGCAAACACGGTCCAGGCCAAGCTACTGCTCGAGGAAATGGCCTACAGTGACGGAGAAATTCTGCTCGTGGCCACCTCGGGTATGGACACGTACGAGGTTACCGGGATCGAGGCAAGCTACATCGACGCGGGACGGCTGGTAATAGCGACCCCACTCCCACCGTCCATACCTGCCAATCCGAAGCTGAAACCGTTACTCCAACAGATTGCCACGGCGGCCTCGGCTCGCCGCATTCTCGCGTCCCCCTCGGGGGAATATGACGCCGGCGATCCCCCACGTCCCACCCTAGCCCTGATGCCAGACCCGCCGCGCGCAAAATCGCCGCTCGTCAATGCTACGGACAACGCAGCAGACGTCCTGCTCTGGGTTCAAGATCCCGATCAGGATCTGCAAAGCACGCCCCAGCCCTCCACAAGCCAGCATGAGCCCTTGGACACGCCAATGAGTCCAGAACAGACGTTGACCCTGCTTGAGCAGAGCGGCGACGTACCACCGGCCCTTCGGGCCCGCCTGACCGATGTTCAGGAGTCTTAACAGGCCCGGACAGGGACGGCGGCCGACCGATCCCTAACCATCCAGCACCCCGGTCAACTCAACAGCATCAATCTGATTCCAATACTCGGTCCGTGACTCATCCAAATCGACGCGCACCTTCTGGGCCGCGTACTCGGTCTGAGGTACCCGCACCACCAACACACCCGGACACGGTCCCTGTTGATCGGTACCCTCCCACACCACGTGGCTCTCACCATCGATACCAATCAACGTAAGCCGGGAGACTGCGCCGCGCCCGAAGCTCTGATAGATCCGCACCTCCACGACGTGAACGGCCTCTGGATAGGTAAGGGTTAACCACTCCACGCCATTGCCCCGCTGGCTGGCCCACGCCCGAGAATCATCGGCACAGGTTTCGACCTCAGGAGGACCTAACGCCCGGGCTGCGCTCCAATCCGGCAATCCATACTGCGAGCTGGCTTCCGCCGAGGCCGCCCACTGGGAAAGAAGCGCGGGCGTTGGGGTCGGCGCATCGGGGTCCAGGGATGGCAGCGAGAGGCCACACCCCGTCAGGAGTAAACCAATCCACAACATCCGCAAGCAACCGGTGATCTTCGTTTTCACTGTTGACGTCTGTCCCCACGTATCTTAACCGTCATCTTCACCGAAGAATTGTAGCGCGCTTACAGCTCGGGTCAAATGTCTTTCAAATAATGATGGTCTTGTGTTCCAAATGCTTGACTAATGCATATTTCATGATAGACTACTAGTGAAACAATATTTTTATCGGTTCACTGGTATATACCAGGTCATCCCCAACGTGCACAGGGATGGCCCACCACCCAAGGAGAGGCGAATGTTCAAGGATCGGATTCGCGAAAATTACGATGATCTAACACCGGGGTTTCGCAAGTTGGCCGATTTTATAATGGACAATAGCTTTGATGTTGCGTTTATGACCGCGACCAAGCTTGCGCGCCGCGTGGGGGTAGATCCGGCAACAGTTGTGCGTTTTTCACAGGAGATCCGCTATTCAGGATACCGTGAGTTGTCGCGGGAAATCAAAGACTACGTACGGGAACGGGTCACCGCCCCGGACCGGACGGTGGACGACGCAGATACGTCGAACGCGGTTCTCACAGGTTTGATCAATCACGCCGATCAAGCGATGCGTCAGTTCGTCACCTCCGAACTGGAGGGTGTTACCGAGGCCATCGATCTTATCGCAGCCGCGAATACCCTATGGATAACGGGCGAGTTTGCTTATTTCGACTTAGCTTCTTTCCTCTCCAAAAAGTTCCTATCGTACGGGCAGAACGCGAACGCCTTCCAGCCCGGCATTGTAAGCACGTCCAAGGCTTTGGTTCAGATGGAAGCCGGGGATGCACTGCTCGCTTTTGCCGGCACCGAAGCAAGCCTGGATACAGGCTACGCCGTGCGCATGGCCAAGAAGAGGGGCTTACAGACCGTCGCGGTCGTGGGGTCCGGTGTGATCCTCCCGGCCAGAGAGGCTGACGTAACCGTAACCGTTCCTCAGGATAGCCCGGCAGGCATCTCGGCATTCGGCCTGTTGTTCCAGATAACCAGCTTCATCTGGGAAGCCGTGATGGTTGAGAGAGAGCCGGAGTGCGCGGAATATGAAAAGCAGCTCTTCACCCAGATGAACCGAATGCTCCAGATGCGCACGGAAACCTCTGAGTTCGAGGTAACCTCACCACAGAAGATGTGGGAGGATAGCTTGGACGATAACGAAGGGCTGTAGTTCAATCAGAGGCCATTGGGGCAAGGTCAAATAAAGTCATAGTATACCTATTGGAGGTTAGAAAATGTTCAAGGATCGCATACAGGAGTATTACGATAGTCTTACACCTGGTTTTAGAAAGTTGGCGGATTTTATCATGCAGCACACGCTGGACGCCGCCTTTTTGACCGCCAGCCAACTGGCGAGACGGGTGAGCGTCGATCCCGCGACCGTTGTCCGGTTCTCTCAGGAGATCGGTTACTCGGGATACCGTGAGCTCTCACGGGAGATCAAGCAGTATGTGCGGGATCAGGTCACCGCGAGCTATCGCGAGGCCAAGGAAGCCAAGACCGAGGAAGACGTGCTCAACGTCATCCTGAACAACACTGAGCAGCAGCTCCAACACTTCCGCACCACAGAGATTCCGCGCTTGGCCAGAGCCGTGGAGATACTCCGGGAAGCCAATCACATCTGGATCACCGGTGAGTTTACGTCCTTTGACCTGGCCACCTGGATGGCGAAGAACCTCGACCCCTCAACGGGCATTCCCGCCAGCTACTTCCATCCCAGTATCTCCGAGACCTCCGCAACCATCACCCGAATGCAACCGGGCGACGCCCTATTGGCTCTCGCCGTCGGCATCCCCGGCTTGGACACAGGGTACGCCGTACGATTGGCCAAAGAGAAGGGATTGAAGACCGTCTGCATCACCAACGCAGGGACGGTCCTGCCGGCACGTGAGGCGGAAGTCACCGTGATCGTTCCCACCAAGAGCCCGATCAGCGTGCTGAGCCCGAATCTCTCGCTCCTCGTCATCGGTTCGCTCTGGGAAGCCTTGACGAAAGCTGACGTCGTGGGCGAGGAGTTCACCGCCGTTCACGATGCTATGGGCGAAATTCTGGCGATGCGGGCGGAGACGGAGGAGTACGAACTCCCCACCCCCCAAGAGGAAGACGCATAGTCAAAGAGATTTCAAACGCACGCGTCAAACACGCGTCTTGACGCACAAGCGCGGCCGGGTATTTAAACTGGCCGCGCTTGTTTATATTCTATCAAGACAACCCGAGCTGAGATATCAGAGCATCAGGTCCAACTCGGTCGGAGAAACGAGTTGACAATCCAGGTCGCCAATGAGACAATGCCGACCATCACAGCAAAGATAAGAATAAACCCAATCACCGCGACCAGGACGTTGAGCCATTTTTCATCCCGCTTGGTCAGCCGGGATCCCGCTTTGGCGAGTTGATCCGAGCCCGCTAGCAGGCCGCCAATCGCCCCGCCCCAAAGCGCATATCGTACTAACCGCCCCTGAAGGATCCCCACCTGTTGAGCGATATAGCTCAACACCAGCGCGATTGCGGCACCAATCGCCGCGCCTTTGAGCTGATCGCCCAAATCAGGTCGCGTGATCCCGTCCGAGCTTTGTGACGTGCCCTTGGTCTTCGATGGTGCCGCTCCATTATCCTTCGATTTGTCCATAGCCTCTAACCTCCTCAATCGTGCCCCCATTCTATCGGCCCTTGCCCACAAAGCAACCGGGGTAGAACCACAAAGGCGTCAGCTCCCGGCTTCGCCTCCATCGTCGAACTCGACGGGTATGCTATAATCGCGGATGATGCATCGTCAAGACGCCCAAACACAGAGAGAAGGAATCCGAGCCCATCCAACCCAAGAGTGGCTCGGTCTATTACTGTACCCTACCCTGCGCCGGTGGATGCACCACGTGCAAACTCACCCGCTCATCGTCATCCTACTTGCCTTTACCCTTTTGGGGTTCATGCACAATGCAGCTACCCCGATCTACGAAGCACCGGATGAGATCTGGCACGACGCGTACGTCCGCTGGCTCGTGGACACCGGAACGTTTCCTCCGCAAGACGACGGTCGGAGCGGAGCCTATCAGGAGGTGACCCAACCTCCGCTCTACTACCTGACCGCGGCGCTCGTACGGGCGCCGTTTCCAGACGCGAACCTCCCCGAGATCCGCTGGCACAATCCCAGGTTTGGCACCCAGGCGCCGGGTACACTGCCGGATAACAAAAATATGCTGATCCACACGGAGGCGGAGTCGTGGCCGTGGCACGGTGCGGCCTTGGCCATCCACATGACCCGGCTGACCTCCCTCGGATTCGGGCTGCTTACCGTCGTCTCCGTCTGGCACCTGGCCCTGGAGACGTTCAAGGACCGCTGGGCGTCGGTCACGGCGACCAGTCTCGTCGCATTTCACCCTCAGTTTGTCTTTATGAGCAGTGTCATCAGCAACGACACGGCGGCTGCCGCGCTCTCGACCTTAGGCCTTTGGCTGGCAGCCCGAACCGTTCGCCGGGGAACGACCTGGCCCCGGAGCCTGGCCATGGGCGCCGTTGCGGGACTGGCGGCACTGACCAAGACAAGCACCCTGCCCCTGATCGGGCTGATGATCGCGGCCACACTGTGGGGCGAGTACCATCACCGCAAGCCCACCACGAAACGTCTGGACGCCGGCTTCATAGCGGCGATCGTGCGCAATCTTGCCCCCGGGTTCGCAGCGGCTGCTATTACCGGTGGTTGGTGGTATCTGCGCAACGCGTGGCGCTATGGCGATCCCCTTGGCCTGGGGACGCATCGAGACACACCATGGGCCCGCCCTGCGCTCGCCTCCCTACCCGAACTGATCCCGGAACTCCCCCGGCTCATCCGATCGTTCTGGAGCGGGTATGGATGGGGGCACGTGACCTGGCCTGAATCCGTGATATGGATCTTGACGGCGGCCGGTGCATTCCTCTGGGTTCGGGGAGGGATCCTCTGGATCCGAGAGGTGCGCGAGTACCTGCGACCCGGCATGGAAGAGACGCCAACGGACCTCGATCGTGTTTGGATGATGGCGTTAGCACTGGGCTGGATGGGGACGATCGTCGTCGCCCTCCTTCGGTGGATGCAGATGGTCGAGGCGCCGCACGGACGGCTCCTCTTTCCCGCTATCGGGGCCTGGGCTCTATGGCTGACCCTCGGCCTCAAGCCGATCAACCCGCATCCAATCCTGAGCCGAGGCGCACGCACACTTCTCCTCGGCGCACTCGCCACGCTGGCAGCACTGGCACCGGGCGCGCGCCTGCTTGCCACCTATGCGCCGCCGCGCCTGAGAGACCCGGGAAACCTTCCCGCAGCTTGCGAATCGCTGGGGTTGACCTATGCAGATCGCGCGCAACTTCTCTGCAGTGACGTGACGCCGATCAGAATCCACGCGGACGAAACCCTAAGCGTCCGGGGATGTTGGCGGGCGAGTGCAGCGATGAGCCGTGATTATACGGTCTTTGTCCATCTGATCGACGATCAGATGAACCGGGTCGCGGAGCGCCATACCTATCCAGGGCTGGGACGTTTTCCCACCTCACGCTGGCCGGAGGGGCACGCCTTCTGCGACACCTACCGGCTGACCATTGAGCCGTGGGCAGACACACCGAGGATCTACCACGTGGAGATAGGGCTCTTTGAAGCGGAGACCGGGGATCGACTTCCTGCCCTCACTATGAGCGGGGATCCCGCCGATCCTCCCATCGTCGATATCGTCAGCGTCATCCCCCGACGCTGGGAGATGCCGACGCCCCAGGAACCCCGGGACGTTAAGATTGGCGATATCGCTCATTTGATCGGATTTGACGCCCCTGCAAGGGCGCGCCCCGGCGAGACCGTCACTCTCACTCTCTACTGGCAGGCAATCGCAACCCACCCTGAGGAGGCGGTGGCCTTTGTCCATCTTTGGACGCCGGGGCAGGAGAGCCCGTGGGCTCAGCACGATGCGCCCCCCCGTAGGGAAGGCTATCCGACCAGCGTCTGGGTCGAGGGGGATTACGTGCCGGATCAGCACCCGCTTATCCTGCCCGACGACCTTCCACCGGGTCGCTACCCGCTGTGGGCGGGCCTCTATCGGCGCACCGACGGCACCCGCCTCCCCGCCGAAGGTCCGGATGGCCGCTTACCCAACGATCTCGTCCCTCTCGGGACCTTGAAGGTTGAAGAATAGCCTACCAGTCTCCAAGAAGGACAACAGGGCTGAAGGCTATCCCTAGCGTTAGGAGCTTGTTGATGTCCGATCCTAAACCGATCCGTATTTTGATTGTCGACGACCACACCGTCGTCCGCAGCGGACTCCGCACGTTCATGTCGCCCTTCGACGATCTCGAGCCGGTGGGTGAAGCGTCGAACGGGGCCGAAGCGATCGCGATGTGCGAACGCTTGAAACCGGACGTGGTCATAATGGATCTCGTGATGCCGGAGATGGGCGGAGCCGATGCCATTCGTGTCATCCGGACCCAATGTCCAGACACCCAGGTGATCGCCCTGACCGGTTTCAAGGAAGATCGCCTCGTGCGCGAGGCTATGCAGGCCGGCGCCATTGGCTATCACCTCAAGGACATCTCGGCCGACAAACTCGCCGAGGCCATCCGTAAAGCCCGCCGAGGTCAGCCAACCTTAGCCTCTGAGGCAGCGGCAGCCCTGATGAGAACGACACATCTCCCCCCTACACGAGTCGGTGACGATCTCACCGATCGCGAGCGCGAGACCCTGGCCCTCTTAATCGAAGGGCTCAACAATCCAGAGATCGCCGAACGGCTCGCGATCAGCCGGTCGACGGTCAAGTATCACGTCAGCAATATCCTGACCAAGCTCAAGGTCACGTCTCGCACAGAAGCTGTAGCGATTGCCTTACAACAGAACGTCCTGAACTAAGGGAGTTCCATAATCCAAACTACCCTAAATCGGGTGCTCTTTCCCTGGAAAACCCCGGCTATTGGGACGATCTGTTTTTTTGAAACGGCCTAACCCTTCAACCCCATATCCCGGAGCAGCAACTTCAGAGATGGCCAGCCCGGTCCTGCGCTGAAGAGGGCGATCAATCCCATCGCGATTGAGGACGTCAAACACCACGCACATGTCGCCCCAATCACGAACGGCTCCAGGAACGTCAGAAAGATTGAAAAGCTCAGTCCAAAGAAGGCCATAAGGAAGACTAATCCGGGCGCGTATTGATCCCCCGCCCCCTGAATCCAAGTCCCATAGATGTAGACAAAGAGGATCGCCAGATATCCCATCAACCCAAGGACCGCTACCGGCAAGAATCCAAAGAGCATCGCAAACTCACTCTGCTGCACCGTGTTGCAATCACCGACCGGACCACAGACGGCCTCAGAGCCCGTCGTCTCCACGTACGCCAGGTAGACCGCTGCGATCAAGCCCACCCCAAGGACAATCAACAGCACAGCCGGCCCTACCCGGTTAGCGAGCGATACCTGCCACTCCCTGGGTGTCACGACCGCTCCCCAAACCACAGCTAATCCGATCAGCACCACGACCGAGAGGCTATTGCCTGCTAGATCCCGCGTGAACCGCTCCCGCAAAGAAAGCTCCGGCCCAGCAACGGGAAGTTGCGGCTCCAGGTCGGCAACCGCATCCTCAATACCCGGCAGGTCGGGCCAACCCAGCCCACCCTCCGCCAGATACGTCTCGATCAGGTCGGGCAATTGCGCCGGTATTTGAGCCGAGCCCATCAATATCTGCCCGTCGATCAGCAGCATAGGGACCCCCACCATCTCAGGATTGTACGTCTCCACCGCCGCACGGTAGAGCACATTCCCTTTATCGGCCGAGGCATCCACCTCGGCAATAATGAGGGACTGCCCATACTCCTCTTCCAACGGCGGAAGCACCTCATCCATAACAACGTGACAATGTGGGCAGGAAGGAGAATAAAATAGCACGGCTCGCACGACGCCGTCCTCCTGAGCCCTCACAGAGGCCGGGTTTCCTAAGCCGATCAGAACGAAGATCACGACGAGCGCTTGAAGAAACCAGCCCTTCTGACACCCTCTGCGCATGCATACCTCCATCATACACGTAGATACTATCTAGATGAAAACAACCGGCATCTGATCGGACCATCAATCCTGCAAGCCATAGGAGCGAAGGTGAGGTTCTAACACTCGTTTAGCCCCCCGCCCGGCAACGCCGGCACAACCACAATCCATACGCATCATATCACAGCCAGAGTTGGAAGACAACCAGTCGCTTCTTCACCGGCAGCCGCGTTTGCGCGGGAGACTTTACCCCAATCCCTCCTTGATCTACAATATCAGTGGACGTGAGACCGCCAAGTCAACACTTTGTCCACAATCCGCAACTTTCATAGTCATACCCCGTATAGAGAATATGAAGAGGTCTTGTCATCCCTAATCAAACAGCGAAAGGATTGTAGCGCTATGAACGCAAGTCAACGGAAGAGCATTACCTCGGGCATCCTGCTGGTCCTTATTGGGTTAGCCTTTCTGGCTGTCCAACTGATCCCCGGCATTCGGACGTGGATCGAAGCACAGTACGCCTGGCCGATGAATATCATGCTGGTCGCGCTGGGCCTGGTCGTCATCGGGGCCCTGACCGGAGAGGCGGATATGCTCGTGCCGGCGAGTATCGTGGGCGGGATTGGCGGCATCCTTTACCTGCAAAACAGCGGGGTACTCACCTGGGAAAGCTGGGCTTACGCGTGGACGTTGATTCCCGGTTTTGTAGGACTGGGCGTCTTCCTCTCAGGGCTTTTCAAATGGAAGAAGAAACAAGCCTTGGAGGGGCTTCAAACGATGCTGGTCAGTGCGGTGCTCTTTCTGGTCTTCGGGTCCCTGATCGGCGACGCATTCGGCTACTTCCCATTCGGCACCTATCTGCCTATCCTCTTAATTGCGCTAGGCATCTTCCTATTCGTCCGAGCCCTCGTCAGCCGGAAGTAAAGAGCTCGATCCAGCAAGAGGTGGACATTCCGTTCAAAAAGGAGAATGAGAGATGAAACGACAAGGGTTTGTATGGGGGCTCATCCTGCTACTCGTTGGCGCCCTCCTATTGGCCGATAACCTCGGGTTGCTCGGTGGCCTACAGGTGAGTGTGTGGCAGATTATCTGGCCTGTGGCCCTGATCGCCTTCGGCCTCTGGGTGCTGTGGGGAACGACCCAGCGCGGGGCCGACAGCGGTGAGGCGGAGCACGTGACCGTGCCCGTCGAGGGTGCCACCCGGGCAGAGATCGAGCTGGATTATGGCGCCGGAGAGTTCTCCGTAGAAAGTGGCGCGGAACCCGGCGCAATTCTAAGTGGGGACTTCGAGGGCGGCGTCGATACAGACATTCGCCGGAGCGGGGACAGCGCACATATCCGGCTCTGGACGCCCCATCGTGTCTTCTGGGGCCCGTGGAACTGGGGTCCCTCGTTCCGCCACCGCTGGGCGGTCAGGCTCAGCGACCAACTGCCGATCGAACTGACCGTCAAGGCCGGCGCCAGCGACTGTCGGATGGATCTGACCGAATGTCAGATCAAAAAGCTGCACGTAGAGACCGGTGCGAGCTCTACCCAGATCCGTCTGCCCGCCCACGCCGGCCACACCGAGGTCACCGGGTCGAGCGGCGCGGCCTCGGTGACGATGAGAGTGCCGGAAGGTGTCGCTGCCCGGATCCGGACGTCCGGCGGCGTTGCCAGCATCAACGTGAACCGCAGCCGGTTCCCACGTCAGGGCAACGTCTATCTCTCTCCGGACTACGAGCACGCGGAGAACACGCTTGACGTCCACTTTGAAATAGGCGTCGGATCCCTCCAGATCACTTGAGGTATCGCAAGTATCAAACGTCAATAAAGGAGACAACAACTATGAAATCAACGCTTCGATCACGTGCATTATGGGGCCTACTCCTTATCGCGGCCGGGATTTTCTTCCTGCTCGAGAGCCTGACTATCTTGGAACTCGGCAGCGCATGGAGCTTCATCTTTGCTGCCGGCGGCATCATCTTCTTGATCAGCTTTCTCAGCCAACGCGAGGACTGGTGGGCCGCCATTCCGGGTTTTGTGTTGCTGGGCATCGGCCTATTGATCGGCGTCGATGCACTCTTCCCCAAACTCGGCGACTCAATCGGCGGAGGGCTCTTTCTGGGCAGTCTGAGCCTGGCCTTCATTGCAATCGCGTTCCGCACGAGAGGCGAGCAGTGGTGGGCGGTCATTCCCGGAGGCATCCTGCTGGTTCTGTCACTGCTGCTCGGCATCGAGCCGTACATCGGGGATGACGCCTTCGCCGGCACTTTCCTGTTGGGGATCGCAGCGACCTTTGCGATGATCTATGTGCTTCCACTGCCCGCCGGGAACACGTCCTGGGCTCTGATTCCGGCGGGTGTCCTCGCGGCTATCGGCGCCATTTTGCTTGCTTCCGCAACGGCCTGGGCCAACCTGATCTGGCCGATCGCGCTGATCGCGGCCGGCGCCTTCATCCTGCTGCGCAATCTACGCCAAGGTTAGGGGAAGCGCTATGGAAACGCATAAGCTTACGCGGAATCTGTCAGACCGGATGGTTGCTGGGGTCTGCAGTGGGCTCGCCGAGTATCTCGAAATCGACGTCACCCTGGTCCGGCTCTTCTTCGTCCTGCTGGCCCTCGGCGATGGCATTGGGTTCTTTCTCTATGTCGTGCTCTGGGTGATCATGCCGGCAGGTTATGAGAATCGCGCCACCGGGTCCACGCGTCATCCTGCGGCTACGGTAGCGGAGGAGATGGTTCACACCGGGGAGGGCGTAAGCCGAACCGTCTTCCATCCCGATTCACGGACCAAACTGCTTATCGGCCTCGTCTTGGTCATCCTCGGTGTGTTCTATCTCCTCGAGAATCTCAACATTCCAGGGATGGCATGGCTGAACGTCGATATCCTCTGGCCGGTCCTGCTGATCCTTGGTGGCGTTGTCTTTCTCATCAGACAAAGGAGGCGATAGATGAAGGACAACCAGAGACATACGGATCTCGTTGGTCCCGTTCTCCTGATCGGCCTGGGTATCATTATTCTGCTCAACAACCTGGGAACAATCGACTGGGGCTTCTGGGACGTCTTGCGCCTATGGCCGGTGCTTTTGATCGCCGCCGGATTGGAGATCCTGATCGGACGGCGGTCGGCCCTAGGATCGGCCGT
This sequence comes from Anaerolineae bacterium, assembly GCA_034437735.1. GTDB lineage: Bacteria > Chloroflexota > Anaerolineae > B4-G1 > SLSP01 > PWVB01. The sequence continues at coordinate 6,888 of DAOTTS010000034.1, read as the reverse complement.
TGCGGCTCTCATCGTCCTGGGCGTGATCGCCGGTGGCATCTGGCTTATCAGCGCCGGACCGAGCGCTGATACCGTCGTCCCCATCGCGTACCCCAGGGATGGAACCGAGTCAGCCTACGTGCGGTTGGCCCCGGCCGCTGCCAACTTGCGGGTGCGCGGTATGTCGGATACCGGGCAGCTGATTGAGGGGTCGCTGGAGATCGGCCGCAACGAGCAGCTTGCGGAACGGTTCGTCGAGGGCAAGAATGCCCAGGTGATCCTGGAAACGGAGGGCAGGAATCCCGCCAACTATATAGGATTGCAAGGGACCCGTTTGTGGGACCTCACCGTCCACGATGACGTCGCCCTCGATCTAGAGACCGATGTGGCGGTCGGAGACGTGGATCTCGATCTTGCCGGCACCCACGCGGACGACGTCGAGGTAGATTTCGGCATCGCTCAGGTCGCGTTGATCCCGCCCGACGGCGGTTCCGGGGAAGGACGCATCGATGGGGGGATCGGAACTGTCCTTATCCACGTCCCGGAGAACGTCGGGCTTCGCCTGATCGCGGACGTGGGGCTGGTGGGGCGCACCATCCCCTCCGGTTACGATCGAAACGACAACGTCTATACCTCCCCTAATTACGATCAGGCGGATCACAAGTTCGAGTTGACCGTCTCCCTGGGCATCGGTGCCCTCACCGTCCGTGAGGGCACAACCCCTTGATACCCTAGCGTCAAGACCACGGGCCTTACAAGGAACAGGAGCACCCTATCATATGTCTTCCACCACCATCGATAACGCCGACCTGCGCCGTCTCACGCTCAAACATCTCGACGCGGCGCCCAACACACTTGTGTTCAAGCCGGTGACGACCGGCAAACACAACCGTTCCTATTGGGTCGACTCAAACGTCGGGCGGTATGTGCTCCGTATCGCACCGCCCGATGACGATCCACCGGCGGCGCCTCACTTTCTCTTCTACGAGCGGCGAATGATGCGCCAGGAACCGCGTTTGCACCGGATCATCCGGAGCGAAACTGACATCCCCATCCCGGAGATCGTGGGTCACGACTTCAGCCGGGCGATCATCGACCGCGACTACGTCCTGATGCGGGCGCTGCCCGGCACCCCACTCAGCGACGTGGGAAGAATCAGCAGCACGGTGCGGGCTCGGGCTCTCCGGCAGGTGGGACGCCACCTACGTGCTCTGCACCAATTAACCGCCGGTAAGCATCTGGACCAGAATGCTCACGGGTATCTAGGCGCTCACCACCCTATGCAGCCTAAATCCACGTGGGATGAGGCCTTTGACGTGATGTGGAACCGCCTGCTGGATGACGTCGTCGCCTGTGGGGCCTATACGACTGATGAAGGGCAGCGCTTTCGCGATCTCCTGGACAAGCATCGAGACTCCTTCGCCCGAACTGTCACCCCACGGCTGCTCCATATGGACGTCTGGAGCCAAAACATCCTCATCGACGACGAAGGTAACGTCACGGGCCTGGTCGATTTCGACCGGGCCCTTTGGGGGGACGTTGAGATCGAGTTCGCGGTCCTGGACTATTGCGGCATCAGCGAACCACCCTTCTGGGAGGGTTACGGACAGCCAAGGGATCTGTCGCCGGATGCCAATATCCGGCAGCGATTCTACCTGCTCTACGAGATCCAGAAGTACATGCCCATTCGCGTGTGGCGAAGTCACCATCGAGCGGACGCCGAGCGATACAAACAGGCCAGCGTCTCCATAGCCGCCGAGTTGGAGACAACCCAACGGTAGATTCCCGACGTTATCGTTATCCCAAGACAACGCCGGCGATCCCAGGCCAACGACCGGCAGGGATCCCATATCGAGCACTGGTAAGCTCTGCTATTGGTGTTAAGATTGATAGCGAGGTGACCACCCGATGGTACTCAGCGATCAAGTCCGCCAGCAGATTGTGGATTGCGCACTTGCAGCCTATCCTCACGCACAGGCCGTCTATCTTTTCGGCTCCTTCGGCACAGAGGATGAATGGCCGAGTAGTGACGTCGATATCGCAATCCTACTGCCTCCGGAGGAAGCTAAAACCGCCGGATCGTTAGCCCTCTCCTCCCTGCACCGCACGTTGGAGCGTACGGTCAGCCGAGACGTCGATCTGATCAACCTGCGCAACGTGTCGACCGTCTTCCAGAAAGAGATTATCACAACCGGTCGGCGCATTAGCTGCAACGACTGCTATGCCGCTGAGGCGTTCGAGATGTTAACGCTCTCACTTTATCAGAAACTCAACGAAGAGCGCCGGGAGATCCTCCACCAGTTCTTTGAGACCGGAAAGGCCTACGACGTATGAACCGGCAAGGTATGATTCCGCAAGCAGCCAATGATGTTGTGATCAACAAAATCCAAAGCCTCCAGCGGTGCGTCTCGCGGGCGCGCAAGACGTATCATGATGCCCAAGATTCATTTGCGACGGACTATCTACACCAGGATGCCGCAATCCTTAACGTCATACGTGCTTGCGAACAGGCCATCGACCTGGCAAACTACACGATCAAACGCTACAAACTGGGTATCCCCACGTCCAGCGCCGAGAGTTTCGAGCTGTTAACCCAGGCGCAGATCATTGACCGCGATCTCTTAAAGAAGATGAAAGGGATGGTAGGATTTCGTAACCTTGCAGTCCACCAATACACAGAGCTTGATCTCGACATTGTCGAAGCGATCCTTACCACAGAACTCGATGACCTGCTACTTTTTGCCGATATCATTCTTGCTTTTCTCACCCAAACCACAAGAGCCAACGACCGCAAACCCTGATACATCCCCCACAGCTTAGGTCGTTCCCAAAGACAAATCATCCCAATAACCGGGATTTTCCAAGGAAAAAGCACCCGGTTTGAGATGGTTTAAATCCAGAAACTACCTTACAGACCGACCCTCGCATTCCGCAACTTTTCACACTCGCACGCGTATAAGAGTATAGCAACGCATCAAACGGAAAACATGTCCATTACAGAATCGGAGGCGAGAATGACGGATAAACGAAAACGCACACCCTGGATACTCTGGCCCTTTGTGGCTCTGTGGCGTCTCATCACGTGGATCCTAGAACTGACCGGACGATTGGTCGCGGCGGTTTTGGGCTTTGTGCTGATGGTCGTCGGCGTCCTACTGACCGTGACCGTCATCGGCGCGGTGGTGGGTCTGCCGCTCATCATCTTTGGCTTCATGTTGATGATCCGGAGCATCTTCTAGCGAAGCGCCTACAAGCATCTCGATAACCTGGAGACCTCTATGCCATCCATAGCCATTGACACCGAACAACTCAGCAAAGTCTTCGAAGGCGGCACCGTCGCCGTCGACGGACTCACCCTAGCGGTCCGGACCGGGGAGGTCCTGGGCGTACTCGGCCACAACGGGGCCGGCAAGACCACGACCGTGCGCCTGCTGAACGGTGTGCTGACGCCCACCCAAGGGACCGCCCGCGTGCTGGGACTCGATCCCATCGCGGACGGACCTGAACTCCGAAGCCAGACCGGGGTCCTGACCGAGGTACCGTCCCTGGATGACGACTTAACCGCCCGCGAGAACCTGAGGATCTATGGGGGCCTCTACGGATTGCCCAAAGCGGAGATTCCCGACCGAGTTCGCACGCTTCTGGAGACCTTCGAACTCGCCGATCGAGCGGACGAGAAGGTCGGCGGCTACAGCAAGGGGATGCGCCAGCGATTGGCCCTCGCCCGGACGCTGATCCACAATCCGAAACTTCTCTTTCTCGACGAGCCGACGGCGGGTTTGGATCCAGCGATCACCCGCGACGTCCACACGCTCATTGGCAGGCTGAGCCGGGAGGCGCAACACACCATCCTCCTGTGCACGCACAACCTCGACGAGGCCCAACGCCTCTGCGATCGCGTCGCGGTGTTGGAGCACGGACAACTCGTGGCATTGGGCACCCCAGCCTCTCTGGCCCGCGATCTATGGCAGGGCGTCAACGTGCTCGTCGAAGTCGATCGCGACCCCAACGCATTGGGGATCACCCCGAACACACTACCGACCGATGCCGGCGATTTTACCTGGAACCCACAGACCCAGGAAGCCGCCATCCGGTTGCCGGATCGGGAATGCATCCCCAATCTCGTCCGCGCGCTCGTGAACGCCGGGACTCGGATCACGCGGGTCGTCCCCCAGGAACCCACATTAGAGGATATCTACTTCGCCCTCCACGACGAGAAGGATTCGCAGCTATGACCAAAACTGAACGCCAGGGCTTTGAGCCCCAACCCAACCCCGCGCTTTCTGTGCGCCGGGTGAGACTGATCGTTCAACGTGATCTGAAAATCATCGGGGCCAGCAAAACCGTCGTCCTGACGATGATCGTCGTGCCGCTGATCCTCATCGTTCTCTTACCGGGGGCCCTCGCTACGTTTATGCCGGCGATGATGGAAGCCGGGGACTTGAGCGAGATCCAGCGCTTTCTGGAGATGATGCCCCCCGCGATGCAGAATAGGCTGATGGATTACAACGAAATGCAGATGATGACCGTCGCCCTACTGGTCTATTTTTTCGCTCCGCTCTTTCTGATTCTGCCGATGATGACCGCGAGCGTGATTGCCGCGGGGAGTTTCGCGGGGGAGAAAGAGCGCGGGACGATGGAAGCCCTGCTCTACACGCCGACCACCGACGCGGAGCTCTTTGTCGGCAAGCTGCTCTCCGCTTGGCTCCCGGCCCTCGCCATCACGCTGGGCGGGTTCGTGCTCTACGGACTGGTGGTCAACGTGGCTTCTTGGCGTATCATGCAGCGAGTCTTCTTCCCCAACCTGATGTGGATCGTCCTGATCGTCTGGCTCGCCCCTGCTGCCGCCGGATTGGGTCTCAGTTCGATGGTGCTGATCTCCTCAAAGGTCAATAACTTTCAGGACGCCTACCAACTCGGGGGGATGGTCGTGATCCCCATCATCGCCTTGGTTATCGGACAGACAGCTGGGGTCATCTATTTCAGTCCCTTGTTGGTTCTGGGAGTCGGGCTGGTCCTTTGGATCGTCGACGCCGTGCTGCTGGTTCTCGGCATCCGCACCTTCAAGCGAAGTGAGATTCTAGCCCGGCTCTAGCGCACGGGGCCGGGAGCTCAAAAGGCCTGGAACCAGCCGCTCTTTCTATCCAGGCACTTTGAGCTCTTCGTCAAACAAGCGAAATCAGAAACCCCTTGCCTTGTCGACCTGATTCCGGAGCGGAAGATCGTCATCCAAGAACCGCTCCAGGTTCTCCCGGAAGATCTCCAACACCCTTTCGCCCTCATACTGGGTACCCCCCGCCGCGTGCGGGGTGATAATGAGATTATCCATATCCCAGAGTTCGCTATCCTCGGGCAGCGGCTCCGGCTTGAAGACGTCCAGGGCAGCCGCTTTCAAATGACCACGCTGTAGAGCGTCTGCCATCGCATCCTGGTCGATGACCCCTCCCCGGGAGATACCCACGAGGATGGCCCCCTCCTTCATCGCCGCGATCTCCTCCGGGCCGATCATCCCCTCGGTCTTGGGCGTCCAGGGAACGGTAACCACCACGTAATCCGACTGGGACAGCATCTCGTGAAGACGATCGTTGGGCCAGAGGGCTTCGATGGTGTCAGGTGGGTCGTCGGTATAGAGATCCACGGCTAACACCCGCATATCGAAGGTAGCAGCCCGCTTCGCCACCGCCCGCCCGACACTGCCGAACCCCACAATACCGATCGTCCCCCCGGTCAGTTCCACCAGCGTGCGGCGAATCTCGCGACCGGCCCAACGATGTTGGCGCTGAGCCTCAAGTCCGGCTTTGATCCCCCGCGTGAAAGCCAGGATCATCGCCATCACGCTCTCCGCCAGGCACACGCTGTGGGTACCCACCGCGCTCGTCAGAAGTACGTCGCTCTCCACCAGCTCCGGAATCGCCAGATAATGATTGACCCCCGAACTCGGCGACTGAATCCACTGCAGATCCTCAGCAGCCAGGAAAATCTCACGTCCCAGCCAGCCCATGTAGACGTTCGCATCGACGATCGCGTCGGACAGATCCTCCCGCCGCTCGCAATACTCAAACGTCACACCCGGAAAGGCTGCCTGCAGCTCAGGAATCGCCTTTTCCAAACCCATCAGGTTATTTCCAATCAAGACTTTCATCCGTTGTCCTCTCCTGTGATAGCTTCGTATCGTGATTTCGACTCGTAGACGCCCATCACTTTGCCTGATACGGACTGCCCGTCTCGGCGAGCCCTTCCGCGTCTGGGCCGGCGTCTCCATCCAGAAGCTTTCGCATCGCGGCTCCCTGCTCCTTGCACCACACGAAGAGCGTCCGGATATCCCATCCGATGCAGAAGTGACGCACGCCCAATTCCATATAGGCCTCGGCCTGTTCCCAGCTTCCGATCTCGATGCGGGGGTGCACCCCGGCATCGATCGCGCATGCGATCATCTCCCGTTGAGCATCCTGAACGTCTGGATCGCCGCCGTGCCCCGGCTTGCCCACACTCACCGAGTAGTCGCTCGGTCCAAACTGGACCATGTCGATGCCGGGCACCGCTAAAATCTCGTCCAGGTTCTCCATCGCGGGCTTCTTCTCGATCATCAACGCGATCACCGTCTCGTTGAGCGACTCGGCCCAGGCCGCTGAGCCTCCCTCCACGACGTAACCGACCGAGCGACGCATCGCGGCACCGTGCACGCCGCCGACCTCGGGCAGCTCAGGGCGGACCAGCCGCACGCACTCCCGGGCGTCATCCGCCGTGCGGACATCGGTGAAGAGCACGTTCTGAATGCCGGCGTCGATGGCCCGTTGAGCGATAAAGCCTCGGGTCTGCTCCTCCACCTTCATCATCGCCGACATCTCCGGGAAGATATCCACCGCCCGCCCGAAGTTGTCCATTTGCGGGAGCGAGAAGGGTGAATAC
>DAOTTS010000033.1:0-16387 GCA_034437735.1 Anaerolineae bacterium | reverse complement strand
GGCCTTGCCGGCCATCGAGGAGATCACGGCGCGGGATCTGCACTACCGCTACCCGCAGATCACGGCGCGGGATCTGCACTACCGCTACCCGCTCACCGACCGCTACGTCCTCGACGGCGTCGATCTCACCATCGGCAAAGGGGAGAAGGTGGCCTTCGTCGGCGAGAACGGCGCGGGCAAGACGACCTTCGTCAAGCTGGTCAGCGGTATGCTGGCCCCGTCGCGCGGCGATCTCCGGATCAACGGCCTGCCCGTTGAGGAGATCGAGCCGGCGTCGCACTACGACGCCATGTCGGCGGTCTTTCAGAATCCGGCCCGGTACCAGACCTTCACCGTCGCCGACAACGTGTGGCTGGGCGACACCACGCGCCAACGCACCTCGTGCGAGCGCACCTCGTGCGCGCGCACCCACGGCGCCGTCGCGGCGTCCCTGGATGCAGCGGGCTTGGCGAACGTGGAGGAGGACGTCCTGTTGGGCAAGGACATCGGCGGCACGGACCTATCTGGTGGGCAGTGGCAGAAGCTGGCCATCGCCCGCGCCTACTATCGAGACCGGGACTTCATTATCCTGGACGAGCCGACCTCGAACCTCGACCCGCTGGCCGAGGCCGATATCTTCCGGCGTTACATCGAGATGGCCCGGGACCGCACCGTCATCATGGTCACCCACCGCATCAGCATCGCCGCCCTCTGCGACCGGATCGTCGTCTTCTCGGGCGGGCAGATCGTCGAGGACGGCAGCCACGCGGAGCTTATGGCCGCCGGTGGTGAGTACGCCCGCCTGCACACGGAACAGTCCCAGTGGTACGATCGCTAAAACAGCGGGCCGAGGTGTCGTCATGGCAGCAACTAAGTAGCCAGGGTTCTCCCTCCCTCCGGGGGGAGTTAGAGGGGGGGATTGCCCTACCTACGTAACGCACCCCTTCGTGCGGGCCGGTCTTCCGACCGTGCCCGCCGGGGAGGGGCAGCCCCGTGGGGAACCTGCTTCAACTAAAGAGCTCGATCCAATCCGTCAATGCCAGCATCAGGTCGGAGAGATAGTGGCGAGCGGCGTCGTCAACGAGGTGGCCCTGCGCGTTGAATGCATCCTGCGCCCGGGAGATAAGGACCTTGGGCCGGTTGACCGCATGCATGTTGAGGGAGGAACAGACGACCCGCAGATGGAGCTGCGCCTTGGACGTGCCGTAACGGCCCGTGGTCGCGCCGAGAATGGCGACCGGTTTGCCGTTCACCGGCGGGCTGGGCGGACGTGACGCCCAATCCAGCGCATTCTTGAGGACGCCCGAGATCGACCCGTTGTATTCAGGCGTCGCGAGTAAAAGTGCATCCGCGTGCTCCATCCTCTCCCGAAGCTCGACGACGGTCGCAGGATATCCCTGCGTGCGAACGTCATCGTTGTAAAGGGGAATACCGGAAAGGTCGAAACGGTCAAATTCCATCCCATCAGGCATAAGCCGGGCAGCCTCATAGAGAAGTTGCGTGTTGTACGACCCGTTACGGAGGCTTCCAGAGATTCCGAGAACGTGGTGAGTTGCCATAAACGTGAGAGACTCCTTTTCGATGGCTCAAAACAATGTACCGATAGACTCACTAAGTATACCGCATTTCACCACGTTGTGCGGAATATTGATATAATTGGATACCAGAAACAGGGGAGGGGAGAAGACCCTCCGTATGGAGGAACTCCCCCCTGTCAAGCGCCAGAGATCACGTAATGTAGCCCAGATAATCCGACTGGCGGCTGAGGATGGTATCCAAGGTCGCTTCGGCGGCGCGGACGCTGTTGACGACGGGATCGACCAGCAGCGCTTGGAGCGCGGCTTTCCGCGAGCCGGTGAGGACGGCTTCGGTGGTCAGCTCGTGGATCGCGACCTGGTTCTGGAGCAGGCCGGCGAAGGCCGTGGGATAGGGATCCAGTCGCACGCCGTGAACGCCTTCGCCGTCGATCTCGGCCGGCACCTCGACGATCATCTCGGCGGGCAATGCGTCGATAAGACCGGCATTGGGCACGTTGACGGCCATCTCGTGCAACGGTCGGTCGAGCGCGAGGCTCTCCATAATAGGTACCAGGTTCCAGTGCTCCGAGGCGGCGGTACCCTGGGCCAGCCGCTGCTTCGGCGGGAGCTCCGGCGTCAGGCAGCCGGCCTTGTAATTGGCGTAGAAATCCAGAATACCCTCGTGATCGGCCACCTCCTGCGCCCAATGGATATACTCGCCAAAATGGCTGTCCGTGGTGATGGGCAGATGGTCGAAGTGCGACAGGATGGCGCGGAAGACGCCACGCTCCGGCATGTCAGCGAAATAGGCTGGCGCCTGCGCCCGCACATCGGGATAGGCATCCTTGCCCGTGTCCACGTAATGAATCTCCACCAGGACGCTGAAGTGGTTGAGGCCCCCGGCTTTGAACGAGAGGTTCTCCAGCGGCGTCTCTAACATCCTCGGGAGATGATAGGGCAGCGAAGCAATCTCGTGGCAGAGGCCAACAACGCTGAGATCGGGGAACTTGCGGTGCAGCGCGTGCACAATGCGACTGAGGGGATTGCTCAGGTTGAGAACGGTAGCACCGGGACAGAGGGCTTGCACGTCCTCACAGATCTCCAAGATGGGCGGGATAATACGCAGGCTATGGAATAGACCGCCCGGCCCCCCATTCTCCCCGTAGACCTGGGGGATACCATACTGAAGCGGAATCTGCCAGTCCTGCTCCCAGAGCTCGTAGCGGTCCCCCACCTCGATAGAGATGATGCAGAACGTGGCGCCCTCCAGCGCCTCGGGCTGCGAGGTGGTCGCTTCGAGGCGGAAGGGAAGGTCATGCGCGTGGATATAATCACGCGCAATGGTTTCCACCCGCTTGAGTGCCGCCGGGTTGATGTCGTGGAGTACGAGGGTGCTGCCCACCAGGCGCTCACTCTTGAGAATGTCGCCCAACGTGCCCAGGCCAAACATAGCGCTTCCCGCGCCGATCAAAACAATACGTTGGTTCATGCCGTACCTCCTTCGAGAATAAGAGCCGTTCGTAGTCAGCGATTCATCGCCGTGACGCTCTACCAAGCGAGGGGAAGAGGCCCTAATAACGGAAAGAGCCCGGCTAAAGCCGGGCTCTCCGTTTACTAGATTTATCCATATATCACCTCCCATTGCGGAGATACAGTGCTTGCGTGTGCGCGCCCACCCGAAGCACCATTCGGTTCCCATTATAGCGACCTTCTGAGAAGATGCAAGCGGCAGTATCCTTAAAAGTAGTGACATTCCTCCCTTGTCCTCACGCAAACCGCCGACCTCTCCACCAGCAACACGGCACATGCGTCGAGATTTCGCTTGAGGATTATCTCACTTTCACTATACTCCGGGTGACCTGATCGCGAGGTCGGATGAGGAAGACTCAGGGATGAAGGAGAAAAAGAACATGGACCCTCAACGGATGACGCATCACCCAGCGGCCAATGAGCAACTGCTCTATTTCACGTCCTCAAGCTTGCTCGCCGACGACCAGCACCTCGTCTTCATCAGCGATCGAACGGGGGACCCCAATCTGTTTATGCGCCATCTTCCAACCGGTGAGGAGACCCAGCTCACGGATAACACGGCGGGGTATCTCAAATCGTACGTCTATTTTGACGGCACGCCCTATCGCGGTCTCGGCAAGGCCAGCGTCAGCCTGCACCCTGCCAGCGGCACGGTCTACTATCTCCAGGGGCGGCAGATACGCCGCGTCCAGGCTGGAAAACCCCCGGAGGTGATCGCGGAATACCCACTGGGTCAGATGACCGCGTTCACGCACGTCTCGGCCGATGGCTCCCGGCTGTGCGTCCCCACGACCGACGCGCGGGCCCTGGATGGGGATAAGCGGCTCGATGGTCGTCCCGACTATGACATCGACGCCCGCGTGCGAGAGGAAAATCTCCGCTCGTATCTCCGGGTCTACGACACGACGACCGGGAAGCTGCTCGAATGTGAGGACGTCCCACGCGCATGGATCACCCACGTCCAATTCTCGCCGTCCGATCCCAACGCGATCCTCTACAATCACGAGTGGCCCAGCGAATGCGGCATCCGCCGCATCTGGCTCTGGGATGGGCGCGAGCACCGCCGCCTGCGCACCGAAGGGGAAGGTCGCAGCCGTGACGACTGGACGTGTCACGAGATGTGGGAGCGGGACGGACGCGCCATCATCTATCACGGCACCTACGCTGAAGGGCGCGCGTATCTCGGGCGCGTGCGGCCCGACGGCAGCCATCGCGTTGAGATCCCGCTGCCTGAAGGTTGGCATCAGTATGGACACTTCACCGTAGGGGGCACCGGCACGCTGGTCTCCGACGGCTATTACCGCGCACCGGGACAGCCGGAGGCCGATCACAGTCCCTGGATCAGCCGCATCGACGTGGACGGGGCGAAGGGGACGGCCGAGTGGACCCCGCTCTGCCGTCACGCATCAAGCTGGGACTCCCAGGACAGCCATCCCCACCCCATCTTTGACCACGCCGGGGCGTACGTCTATTTCACCTCCGATATGGACGGACAGCGAGCGGTCTACCGGGTGCCCGGAGAGGCCGGACACCCAAATCCGTAGCCGCACGATCCGAGGCCAGATCAAAAAGCCTGGAGCAGCGCCAGAAGCTCGCGATCCAGCTTATGACCGTACCAGTCCTCGTAGTCCACATCGTCGCGCCCGGAGTCCATAATACCGAACGCACCCCGGAAGTTCCAGAGCGCGTACCCGATGTTGTGCGTGGTGAGGATATCCAGCACGTCCCGGAACCAGCGGAGGAAGACCTCGTGCGAGGTCCGGTTGTAAGCGCCGCCCTCCCCACAGTGCACGCCGACGCCCTCGGCTGCCAGGTCGGCCCAGCGCTGGTAGTGGGCCTCGAGCTTCTCACGGTCGTAGGGCTCCCCGTTATGAAGCGCGCCGGGCCAGGTCGGCTCGGGCCAGCCCTCGCTCTCGACCCACCCGGCTTCATAGTGACTGATGCCCATCGGGACGTAAGCCCGGCAGCTCTGCGCGATGCCGAGGTCCGCGAGCTCCGGGACCGGATCGTTGGCCCAGGTCAAGCCGTCGATGATGATCAAGCGGTCCGGGTCGATCTCCCGGATCGCCGCCACCGTCGCGCGGATCACCCGCTCGTGATCCTCCCACGTCATCTGATCGGGGGTCGGGTTCTTGGGCTCGTTAATCAGGTTGAAACTTAGATCGTCGGAGTCAATACCCCGGTAGCGCTCGGCAAACGTCGTCCAATGAAAGATAAACGCATCGAGGGACTCCGGATCCTTCCATAGATTGAAGGGCTCCTCGCGCTCGCGGTTGACCGAGTAACCGGGCCCACGGTGAAAATTGAGATTGATGTGGATGCCATACTCCTGTCCCAGCCGCACGACCCGGTCTACCTTCGCCAGCATCGACGCGTCCAACGCGTAGACGTCATCGTCATCGATCCAAAGCGTGTAGCACGCCGGGATGCGGACGAAGTCGAAGCCCCAGTCCGCCATCCAGCGGAAGTCGTCCTCCTGGAAATCGCCGTCGCTCTTCGTCGTAAACATCTCCAGCAGGTTGAATCCGCGCCATCTCGGTAGTGCTGTCTGTTCCATCTCACCCATCCTTAGACTCCTGTTCCCTGGTTGTCGCCCCTGCTCACGCGAGCTCCCAGAATGCGTCGATCGGTCCCTGATAGGCGTTCACCTGGCCCTCAAGCACCTCGTCGTACCGAACCGTCCGCCCCAAGGTCGCCGACTCATAGCATGCCTCACACAGCGCCTTGGCCCGCAAGCCGTCGACGCCGTCCATCTCCGGTTTTCGTTCGTTCGCGATGGCGTCCACGAAGTCCCACACCTCAATCGCGAACCCATCGGTGACCCCATAGGGGAAGAGGACGGCCTTGTCCGCGTCCGAGAGACCGGTCAGATAGGACTCCTGAATCTCCTCGCTGGAGACCTCGGTGCCGTCGGCGAGCACCGCCCGCCCCCCACCCTGGAACGGGTGAAAGGGAAAGCCGAGATCGTAGAGGGTGCCCTCGCTGCCGTAGTAGACGGCCTGGCGCACCGGCTCGCCGTAGAAGCTCCGGGAATAGGTCCAGTTCACCTGCGCGCCCGATTCGAAGTTGAGAACGGCGTGCCAGGTATCCTCGACGTCGGCAGGGGCCTCCCCTACCACCGGCGCATCCTCAATCACCCGGCTGTCATAACTCGCCATCGAGCAGCGAACCTGATCGACCTTCCCCAGGAGCACCTGAATCATATCGGCGAAGTGCGCACCGCTGTCCATAATCATCCCGCCCCCGGTCAACGCCTTGAGACCGCGCCATTTCAGGGCCGGGCGCGCGTAGTCGAAGGGACTGCGGCTGATGCTCTGAACGACGCCCATCCGCACGTCCCCGATCATCCGGGCCTCTTTCATCGCCCACGCACACGAGCGGGCCGTCAGCTCGCGGCGGACGTTCTCGCCGGTCGCCAGCACGCGGTCATACCGCTCGGCGGCGCCGATGATGGCCTCCGACGCCCGAATCGTGATCCCGATCGGCTTCTCCACCATGACGTGCATCCCTCCGGCGAGAAGCGGAATGGACACCGTATGGTGGAAACAGTGCGGAACGCAGACATCCGCGGCCTCAGCGGCCCCGGCATCCACAAGCGCCTCGACCTCCGTAAAGACCGCCGGTTGGGTTCCCTGATACTCCGCAATCTGGGCAGCCCGTTCCTGGGCGGCATCGGCGTTGACGTCGCAGCACGCCGTGACCGCAAAATCCCGACAGCCGTTCTCAAACAACATCTGATACCCTTTGACGTGGGCCTTGGAGATGCCGCCGCAGCCCACCAATGCCAGTTTCACAGGTTGTGCCATGTAAAGACTCCTATCCGAACTTTATCATAACCTATAGATCCGGACATAAAACGCTTAACGTTTCCGTGACACCCATGGAGACGCGTAAACGCTTTAGTTATTCATGACCAGATCCATAATCTAGGGGACCACCGGACTTCAAACACGCCCGATCGCTCACACCGACGCAGCCCGCACCGCATCCACGCACTGTTTCAGCGCCGGGACGGGATCGTCGACGTCCCCTTCGTACTCCAGGACGAAGGTCCCATCAAATCCGACGTCGGCCAGCGTCGCCAGGAACTTCTTGAGGTTGAGGTTGCCCTCCCCAATGATCACGTCCTCAGGATTGCGCGAGGGGTCGTAGACGAAATCCTTCAGATGCACGCCGTATAGACGATCGGCGAACTCCCGGACCATCGCAATGGGATCCTCCCGCGAATCGATAGCCCACGCGGTATCCAAACAGAGTCCGACGTGCGGACCGGTTCGATCGAAGATGTATCGCAGCATCTCCGAGGTCCCAAGCCAGTGGCGTCCTCCGTGATTGTGAATCCCCAGCCGCACGTCGTGCATCTCGGCCATCGTTTCCGCCTTATAGAGGCTCTCGGGCGTAGCGTCCAACACGAAGTTGGAGGTGATGGTCCGCGCGCCGGCCTGCGTGATAAACGCAAACCAGTCCTGCTCCACCTTGACGTCCCCCGTGAACGTCTGGGTGCCCATACTGACGATGTCGACGCCGGCGTCCTGGTACGTGGCGATCACGTCCGCGTAGCCGGAGACGTCCTCGAAGTGCCCGTGCCCCTTCCACAATTCGATCGTGGACAGGCCGCACGTCTTGACCATCTCAGCGACGGTCTGATTGTCCTTGAACCCACGAAAACAATAGCTCTGAACCCCAAGTTCCGCTAGAAAATCCATCGATGCCTCCTGTGTGTAAAGATGCCTTCACCCTCAAAAGATGTCACAACGATTACGACTCAACTACGTTCTCCAGTACCAAATCCCCAACGCGGATGCGGACCCGGTCGCCAGCCCGAAGCGTGAAATCATCCGGGGGAACGATCCCGGTGCCCGTCATCAGGTAGACGCCGTAGGGAAACGCCAACTCCATACAGAGATAGGAGACCAACGTCCTCAACTCCCGCTTCATCTGGGACGTAGAGAGCGCCTCATCAAAAACGCCCGTATCCTCCCGCTCGATCTCCAATCGAATCGGGAGATCGGTCATCGCCTCCGGCTCGGCGAGCTGGATGCCCGGCCCGAGGGCGCACGAGCCTGCGTAGACCTTGGCCTGGGGCAGATAGAGGGGATTCGCGCCCTCGATACTCCGGGAGGAGACGTCGTTCCCCGCCGTGTATCCCACGATCTCCTCATGCCGGTTGATCACCAACGTCAGCTCCGGCTCGGGCACGTTCCATGGACTGTCCGGGCGGACCCGGACCGCGCCCCCGTGGCCGACGACCCGCCACCCCAGAGCCTTGAGGAAGAGCTCCGGTCGCTCCGCGGTGTAGACGCGGGTGTAGATGTCGCCGGTCTCGGACTCTGCCTCCCGGGCGTCGCGGCTGCGCAGATAGGTGACGCCGCTGGCCCACACCTCGTGATTTGCCTCCAAGGGCGGCAAGCGTTCGCCGACCGCCGGGGCGTCCGTCACGGCTTGGCCTAGCACCTCGGACATCGCATCGCGGGGCAGTTCGAGCAACAGGCGCATTGTGAAATCTTCGGGCAGCAAGTTTCCATCCACGGCCCACCGGGGCCCGGAAGGTGTCGCATGTCGTGTCAGGTACATCCTCATATCCTCCTATGAAAAATAATATCCGCTCGTAGTAGGCGATTCATCGCCGTGATACTCTTCCAAACGAATGTGCAATCCGAACACGTACGGCGCTAAAGACACCTACTACGAACCGTTCTCTTGATCGTTGGTGTGGGAACCAACAAGGAAACTCCCTATGATTCCGATACGTCCAAAGCCGCCACAATCGTGTCGACGTCGTAGACACAGCCGCCCCACACCCCGCCGCTCCGCTGCTGGAGCGCAGCCCAGAGCCGGGTATCTGCCGGCAGGTTAGGATCCGGCGCCAACGCCGGGTGGGGCATCCGGTCCGCGAGCACCCGCGCGCCCTCCTCAGGGCTGTAGCGGCGCCCGTCGTGGCCGACCAGATCGATACGGCCCGTCAGTTGGATCCGGTCGATCTCAATCTGAATCAGATCCCCCTCCCGGACGCGGCCGATCGGCCCGCCGGCCAGCGCCTCCGGGCCGACGTGCCCAATACACGCACCGGTGCTGACGCCGCTGAATCGTGCGTCGGTGATCAGGGCCACGTCCTTCCCCCAGGAGAGATGCTTCAGCGCCGACGTAATCTGGTACGTCTCCTCCATCCCGCAGCCCAGAGGCCCGCGGCCGATCAGAACGATCACGTCTCCCGCGACCACCGGGTGCTCGCCCTGCCCCTTCACGGCGGCGATCGCCGCCCGCTCGCTGGTGAAGACCCGCGCGGACCCGAGCTTGCGGTAGACGCCGTCCCCGTCCACAACGCCGGGATCCAGCGCCGTACTCTTGATCACCGCCCCTTCAGGGGCGAGGTTGCCCTCCGGGAAGGTGATCGTGCTGGTCAACCCCATGGCCTGAGCGCGGGCCGGCGGCATGATGACCGCATCGGGATCGACACCGTCGACGTCCCGGAGACGCGCCCTGAGGCGCTGCCGCCGCTCGCTCCCGGCCCAGGCGTCCAACATCTCGCCCAGCGTGCGGCCGTGCACGGTCATCGCCTCGAGGTGCAGGAGCCCCAGGTCGCGCAGGTGCAGCATCACCTCAGGCACACCGCCGGCCAGATAGACCCGCACCGTGGGATGACCAACCGGCCCGTTCGGCAGCACGTCGACCAGGCGGGGCACCTGGTGATTGATCCGATCCCAATCCTCGACGCTTGGGCGCGGCAGGCCGGCCGCGTGCGCGATGGCGGGCAGGTGAATGAGGAGATTCGTGCTGCCCCCAAACGCTGCGTAGACCACCATCGCGTTGTGCACCGCAGCCTCGGTGACCACGTCCCCCACCGTCAGGCCGGTCGCCGCCATCCGAAGCAGGGCCCGGGACGAGCGGTGCGCCAGATCCCGCCAGATCGGCTGTCCGGAGGGCGCCAGCGCCGCGTGGGTCAGCGTCAGGCCGAACGCCTCCGCGACCACCTGGCTCGTCGCCGCCGTGCCCAGAAACTGGCATCCCCCGCCAGGCGACGCACATGCGCGGCACCCCAGGACAGCGGCCTCCTCCAACGAGACCTCCCCCTGGGCGTACCGCGCGCCCAGCGTCTGCACCTTGCCCGCGTCCTCCCCTACCGTCGGGGGCAGGGTCACGCCGCCGGGAACCAGCACGCAGGGCAGATCGCGCTGGGCCGCCAGGGCCATCATCATCGCCGGCAGGCCCTTATCGCAGGTCGCAATCCCCAACACCCCACGTCGATCCGGCAGCGACCGAATGATCCGTCGGAAGACAATTGCTGCGTCATTCCGATAGGCGAGGCTGTCCATCATCCCAGGCGTCCCCTGGGTCCGTCCGTCACACGGGTCGGTGACCATCCCGGCAAAGGGCAGGCCCCCCTGCGCATCCAGCGTGTTGGCGGCCTCCCGCATCAGGTCATCCACCTCCCAGTGGCCCGTGTGATACCCTAACGCCTGCGGCGATCCATCCGGCTCTCGCAGTCCGCCCACCGTCCCCAGGATCAGAAAGGCCGGTCTGCGGAGGGCCTCAGGATCCCAGCCCATCGCCGCATCCTCGGTCATCCCGAAAATGTGGCCGCTGGGCGCCGTGCGCAGAAAATCCGCGTCGAGCGGCAGCGCACCGGGCGGCCCCGGCGCGTGCGTCCTGACATCGTACATCTCCACCTGAGACGCTTCCACTGAAATCGGGTCCATCTCCCTATTCGATCCCATGCCACACTCCTAACATCCATACCCCCGCATTCATCAATTCCTCACCCATCCTCCCACCAATGATCCTTCGGCCACCACGACAGATAATCGGTGCCGATCTTGCGCGTCTCGTCGCAGAGCTCGCGATAACGCTCCGTTTGCATAAACGCCGGCACCTCAAGATCAAACGGGTGCTTGAAGGTGTCCAGATACCGCCGGAGTCGGTCCTTCATATCCGCCAGCACGTCAGCATAGGCGGGATCATCCGCCAGGTTGTGCCGGGCCTCAGGGTCCGATTCGGTATCGTAAAGCTGATCGGGATCGAAGTAGTGGGGATACGCTTCGATCGCAACGTTCATCTGACCCTGCATGCGCTGGTTGGTGTGATTCGGCGCCTCGTCCAGATCGCCGGCGGCCATTGCGTCCAGCAACCGCTGCGGATACCGCAGCGCGATATACATCCACTTGCCGGCCCACACCGCGCGCGTATAGCCGAACTCGAAGAAGAGGTCCTCGTGGAGCACATCCGTGTCACCGTTCAGCAGGGACATCCAACTCTCCCCATCAATCCTCATATCCAACGGCGGATCAATCGCGGCCGCATCCAAAACCGTGGGCAAAAAATCAACGTTCTGGACCCGGGCCTCACAGACCGATCCCGGCTCGATCCGTCCGGGCCAGCGCATCACCATCGGGATGCGGATCCCCTTCGGGTAGCAGGTCCCCTTCCCGGTCTCCGTGTTATGATCGACCTTGAAGATGACCCACGTATCCTCAGCCACCCCCATCTGCTCCAACTTACGGAGAATAGCGCCCACCTGGTCGTCGATCCAGGTGATCCCTACCGTCTCGTGATTATAGGGAAGCCCACGCGCTTCAAGACGCTCCCGCATCTTCGATCTGGGCGGATGCGCGTCCGACAGCGCGTCCAGTTTGCCGCCCTGGGTGTAGTGCGGATCCTGGGCATACGACTCGTCGTGGGGCGGGCCGTGGAACGCCGTCGGGGTCACGTAGAGGAAGAACGGTTCCTCCTGCGAACAGCTATCCAGGAAGTCCAGGGCCCCTTCGGTGATCCACTCCAGGTTGTGCGTCTGCAGCGCATCCACGGGGAAACTCTCGTTGTTACCCCAGACAATACTGGCGGCAACGTCGAAGCCGCCGGTATCCCGCACCTCCTCGGCGAGAACCCGCTGATACTCCCGCAGTTTGCCGTCGATCTCCGGATCGTCCAGATCCACGCCGGCGGGCAGGTCCAGCAGGTCCATCTCGGAGCGGGGACGCCCCACGTGCCATTTGCCCGCCAGGCCCGTCCGGTAGCCGTTGGCCTGCAGGAGCTTGCCCAGACTGGGCATCTCGCCGTTGAGCACCGTATTCCACGCGACACTGTACGGCTCATCAATCGGATTTGCCCTCAAGAAGTGCGGATCGGGGCAGCGGCCCGCGTAGTGACCGGTCAGGTAGCTGTAGCGGCTCGGCGTGCACGCGCTCGCCGAACACGTCATCGCATCAAACCGCATGCCCTCCTCGGCAATACGGTCGATGTTCGGCGTCGGCGTGATGCCCCCATAGCAGCTCAACCACATAAAATCAGTATCATCCGGCATGATGCACACGATATTAGGGCGTCGAGGTTCTTCACGCCTGAGTTCAGGCACACGCTCAATACGGTCCATACTCACCTCCAGACTGGCGACAGATGTGACTCAGACAGAACCGCCGCGAAATATGAGCGCATCTCACGGCGGTCTGATTCATCAGCGCGACCAACGGTCGTGCACCGGGGGGAACTCGGGGAACGCGGCGTGCGGTTCGGCCTGGTACCAGTACGCCACCGAGGCGATATCGTCGGTGAGGGGCTCGAACTTGCGGTTGGGCCACCAACCCAGCGCCTGAATGGTCACCTTGAGATCCTGCTTAAAGCGGATCGGATCGAGAATGTGCCAGCGGTAGAGGCCGTGACGCGGCACCTCACCCGGCTCCTTGCGATAGAGGGGATAGCCCAGGAACGGCGTCGAGTAGGTCCGCCCTCCGAAGCCCCAAGCCCCGCAGAAATAGTCCTCCGTGCCCGTGCCGCAAATTGTGGGATAGTCCTCGTCGCCATCCATAAAGAACTTGATCTCGCCCTCACCCCACCAACCGTTCGAGAGCTGCGTCCACGCCAGGAACGTGCCGACGTAGTGCCCCTGCCCCTCAACACCCTCGAGGATCACGTGCTCCGGTACCTCCCGGGAGGTCAGCGACCGCCGCCACTGGGCGTGGAAATAGGCCGCGTTGTCCGGCACCTCGGTCAACGCGTAATCGATCTGATAGAAGAAACCGGGGATCTCCTCCCCGTGCTGATTCTCAAGCGTGATGCGCGCATGTTCGCGGAAGGGCATCGGCCAATAACTGTTGAACCCACCCTCCGGGTTCACCGCCATCGGCAGGGAGTTAACGTCGTAGGGCAGCGCGTGCCCATTGCAGAAAAAGTCGCCCAGCGGCACCTCAATGGACGGCGTCTCCTCGCCGTCCCAGAAGAACCGCAGGATCGTATCGCGATAGGCCTCCGGACGAACGGTGATCCAGATGTGCTGGATCACGCCGGGCCCGTCGATATCCGCCAGACACGTCGTCGTTTTCGGTTCGAGGGTGATACACGGCCTAACCTTCCACCCCTCCCCCAACATCGACGCGGCGCTATCCGCACCGGGCACAGCCTGCGTGCCGTCCCCCTTGGCCCCCGTAGGGTTCTCCGCCGAAATGGAGCGCGTCTCGGCATCCGAAAGCAGGGGAATACTTCCCAATCCCAAATTCATCCTGTAAAGTCCGTCCATCACGAGCCTCCTCTCAAACTCAGGAATCGATCCACACCCCTATGATAGTCCAGGGACGGCAAGGTGCAAAGTGGCTAGGGTCATAAGAAAGCCACGGATTTCAAAGATCGACCTATTGAAAACCCTCATATTCATGATAAGATGGAGATACAGGATGGGTCCTGAGTCGGTCGGGAGGTCGCGGCGCGGCGTGCTCAGCACGACCGGGCCGAGGAAAATCCGGACTCCTCAGGGTGCAATGCCGGGTAACCCCCGGGCGGGGCAACCCGTGGACAGGGCCACAGAAACAGACCGCAGCGCGGTGAGGGCCGAGCCCTCCGGCACTGTAAGGGTGAAAAGGCGGTGTAAGAGACCACCGGCACGGCCGGTAACGGTCGTGGCCAGGCAACCCCCATTGGGAGCAAAGCCAAGCAGAAGGCGAGCATGTGCTGAGGTTCGACCCGGACCTCTCCCTCCTTGAGGGACGACCTTCGGGTAGGCTGCGCGAGCGCATCGGTGACGATGCGCCTAGATAGATGATCTCCGCTCACAGAATCCGGCTTATAGACGGGCTCAGGACCCAACCCCTATGAGATCGCCTCAATCCCCCTATCCCGGTCATGTCATATCCCTACGTGAAAACACCAATGCTCCATTTGCTAAAATCGTCATCTATGGTAAACTTGATGCGTATGACGTTAAAGGATCCGAACGTCCCTGAGTGGACGGTGCCCCATCGCCTTGTGGCGATGGGATTCTGTTGAAACGCAGGCATTCGGGTCGATGATAACCCTACTTTCTGCTTGTGCGAGAGACACAGGCAAACCCGTAGGAAGGAGGCTTTTAGATTTGAGCACCAGAAACTATGAGTTGATGTTGGTGGTAAGCACCGAGTTGGATGAGGAAGCGTTGGACACCCTCCTCCAGAGAGTGCAGCGATATCTGGACACAGCAGAAGCCCAGGTTTTCAGCTTCAGAAGCTGGGGAACGAGGCGTCTGGCGTACATCATTAAGGGCCAAAAAGAAGGGCGTTACTACCTCGTCCACTTTGCGGTCGACACCCAGGCAATCGACCGTCTGGATCGGAACCTGCGGCTTGCCGAGGGGATCTTGCGCCATATGATCACCCGGATGGTCGGCCAACCGGTGTCCCAGGAGTCGAGTTCGGATGAGTCATCCTCAGACAGCACAAGCTGAGGCATAAGGTAAGGTCAAAGACAATGACACGCAGCCTCAACAAAGTCATGATCATCGGACATCTAGGACGGGATCCAGAAATGCGTTTTACCTCCAGTGGCCGGCCGGTCGCTGCCTTTAGCGTAGCGACGACCCACGGTTGGTCGGATGAAGGTAGTCAGCATGAGGAAACGGAATGGTTCCACGTCGTGACTTGGGGGGGGCTGGCCGAACTGTGCAAGAAACGTCTTCACAAAGGCTCTCAGGTCTATGTCGAAGGCAAACTTCAAACCCGCCATTGGGATGGTGCAGAGGGCGAGCGGCACTTTCGCACCGAGATTATCGCCCAAGAGCTCATCTTCCTTGATGGCTGTGATGGCAAGGACAATTACGAGGGGCATAGCTCCTCAGACGAGTACTAAGGTTAAGGTAGTTCCAGAATTCAAACTATCCCAAGCCGGGTGCTTTTTACTTGGAAAATCTCGGCTATTGGAACGATTTGTTTTTTGAAACGGCCTAAAGGAGAGGGTAAAACGTGAGTTACCGAGGTAGAAGAGGACGCTATCGACGTCCCAAAAATTGCTATTTCTGCACGGAGAAGATCGCCCATATCGATTACAAGGATGTTGACTTGCTCCGGCGCTATGTCACGGATCGCGGTAAGATCCGCCCCCGTCGTCAGACGGGTGCGTGCGCCAAACATCAACGTCGGTTAGCAGCGGCTATCAAACGCGCGCGGCACGTGGCGCTGCTTCCCTTTGTCGCCGAAATTTCACGCTGAGTTTAACCATAGACGCCGGGCATAGGAAACTCCCTGAGGATCCTATGCCCGGTGTGATATTGAGACGAGTATCTAGATTAAGTCGATAACTATGACCAGAAAAACACACAAAAAGAAGCGTCTTACGCGGCGGCAATTGGCCCGACGTGAGAAAGAGGTCAGAGCTCAGCGTCTGATCACGTGGATCGCCATTGGGGTCAGCACCCTGGTGATCGCCATCCTGGCCTACGGCCTGATCACCGAAGTGATTATCGCTGCACGCGCGCCGGTGGCTCAGGTCGGCGAGAGGACCCTTCGCGCTAACGAGTTCAAAGCGCGTCAGAGTTATGAGCGCTGGATGGCCCAGCTCCAGATCTACCAGTACCAGACGTACCTGGATCAGATCAATCAATCTGAGGGTCTCGATGCGACGGGTACCCCGGTACCTGGAGGCGAAGAGGGTGAGGCAGCGACCCCGTCCCCGAGCATCTCCGACGATCCCCTGGCGCAGCAGATCCAGTTCACCATCAGCAACCTGGAGCGTCAACTGTCACCCGATCTCGCGAGCACGTTCGCCGAGAACGTCCTCGACAGCATGATCGAGGAGGAACTGATCCGGCAGGCAGCCGAAACCCGAGATTTGAGCGTCACCAAGGATGAAGTGCAGCTCCGCATCGAGCGTGAGGTTGGGTACGACCGCGATGCGATCACGCAGACGCAGACCCTTACGGATACCGCCATCGCGGGTGGGCAGCCACAGTTCGATGAGCTCTACAAACAGTTCGAGACCAACGTGCTGCAGATTACGCGTTATCCCGAGGATGATTTCCGCGCGATGATCCGCGCCAACGTTCTGCGCGAGAAGCTGAAGGACGCACTCGCCGAGGACATTGAAACGTCGGTCGATCAGGTCGAAACGACGGTCTTCATCGCCAACGA
>DAOTTS010000032.1:0-48211 GCA_034437735.1 Anaerolineae bacterium | reverse complement strand
CGGGTCGCGTTCCAGCGCGCGAGCAGCCATGCGTAGGCCTCGCTGCGTCCCACGAGGGGGAGGAGGGGATGGTCCGGGCTTGACTCCACCGCCAGAGGGTGGACGCGTCCGACCCGGATGCGCTGCTGGAGCTGCTGTGTCTCCTTGGAGGGTTGGACGTTCAACGCCTCGGTGAGAATTCGGCAGCACGTCGCGTAGTAGCGTAAGGCTTGCTCACGCTCCCCTTGCAGCGCCGCGACCAGCATAGCCTGGCGGTAGGTTTCCTCACGCCACGGTTCCAAGGCCAGCGCGCGTTGGACGTACGCCTGACTCATCGCGAACTCGCCCCGTTGCATATGATGCTCGATCAGTTGGTCGAGCAGGCGGAGTGCTTGCCGGTTGACCCGCTCCCGTTGCACGGCCATCCATTCCTCGAACGTGGGGCAGTCGGGAAGGGTGAAGTCGGCCATAAAGTCGCCTCGATAGAGCGCCAGTGCTTGTCTGCCCGGTTCGGCATCAAAGGCCCCCTCAGGGTCCGCCATAGCCTGGGATGCCCGCTGGTTGAAGCGGTCCAGATCGAGGGTGTACGGGCCCTCCGTATCAAACTGAACGGTCTCGCGGTCGGTGAGGAGATAGCCGGGCACCAATTGGCGCAGGTTGGAGAGGACGCGGCTCAGGTTGGCCCGGCTCCGAGCGGTCGTCATATCAGGCCAGAGGAGGGTGCCCAGGTGCTCCCGGTGCAGGACGCGACCCTCTACGACCACGTAGGCTAAGAGTGCGCGCCCCTTGTTCGTCCTGAATTGGTCCGTGCGTCCCATCGTGCACGAGACGTCGATGCCGCCCAGCAGTCGAATCTGCAATGGAACGGCGCCGGTCCTCTTTGAATCGCTGCTACGGTCCATCCCGGCTTCCATGGTCGCCTCGTACGGTTTGATTGGTGCGGTTTGCGAAGAGTTTGCGAAGGGTCATCTGCTAGTATAGTCATATGAGCCTGAGACGCAACCTATGACCGATGCCAAACGGGAATCCCCAGTCGTATACCGATCTTACCTGCTGCGTTTATGGCAGGAGGGTGGTACCGGTTTGGATGCTATAGCTGACGGTGAGTGGCGTTGCAGTTTGGAAGAGGTCGGCGGTGATCACCGGCGTCTTGGCTTTAGCTCGTTGGACGCTCTGAGGGATTTTTTGGCCGGGGTGGTAGGGTACGTTCCCGAATAATGCCCCGATCAATCATTGTTAAGGAGGTCTGAAATGGATACGCTCATGACGAAAAAACCGAGAGCGCTGAATTATGGTGTGTGCCTTTTTCTGGTGATGGCCCTACTTACTACTCTGTTGCCGCTATCGGTCGAGGGGAAAGGTGCCCCAGCGGCCCCCAATGCCACCCTCACCGTGAACTCCGAGGGTGACGAGGGGGATGCCTATTTCCCTGATGGCATCTGCGATACCACCGGGAACCCCAACACTGATCCACCTACTCCCTATAGCGGCATTTGCACACTGCGGGCGGCTCTCCAAACCGCCGACAACACATCCGGCGCGGAAACCATCACTTTTTCAGGCCCGCTCACCATCCAACCTGCCACGTCCTTGTCGGCTATCTGGAACAACGACCCGGTCACCATCAATGGTGGCGGTGTGGTGACCATTGATGGAAGCTTGATTTCGGATTCCCAGGCGGGGCTTGCCCTCTACGGAGGTGGTAACCACACCATCAGCGGCTTGATCGTCAAAAACTTCAGCAAATGGGGCATTTTGGTCGCAGACGGCGTTGGGGGCAGCACTATCTCGGATAACGAAGTACGCGGCAACGGCCACGGCATCCACCTCGCGTCACTCACTCCCAATAACACGGTCAGCGGCAATCTGGTGGTGGAGAATAGCACGGGGATTTACATCGCCAGCGATGGCAACACCCTAACGGGAAACAAGATCGGCACGGATGGCACACAAGACCTCGGTAACAGCGGGGATGGCATCAAAATTAGCCTCGGTTCCAACAACCAGATCGGGGACAATACCGGCATCTTCCTGAATGGATCGTGTACGGGGAGCTGCAACCTTATCTCCGGCAACGGCGGAGATGGGATCGATATAGGTCAGGGCACCGATCCCACCACCGGCGTGTCAAACGTCGTGCAGGGCAACTTCATCGGCACGAATCAGGCTGGCACTGCGGCTATCCCTAACGACGACAGCGGGATTGAGACGAACGGCGGTAGCAACAGGTTCGTTGGTAACCTGGTCTCTGGCAACGACGGCCATGGCATTGAATTCAGCGCGGGAGCCAACGGCAATATCGTGCGCGGAAACTTCATCGGCACCGACGTAAACGGAACGGCCGTGCTGGGGAACGCGGGGGGCGGCATCAATATGGAGTACGCCAACGGCAACGTGATCGGTGGAGCCCCCGACACCCCCTTGCCCGGTTCCTGCACCGGCGATTGCAACCTGATCTCGGCCAATGGCGCCGGCATTACGATCACCCAGGCCATTAAGGACGGCAACAACTCCGTGATCGGTAACTTCATTGGCACGGATCTAAATGGCACGGCCGCGCTGGGCAACCATGGGCACGGCGTGTGGCTCCAGGGTCTCGACAACACAGTCGCCAGCAATCTGATCTCCGCCAACGGTGGCAACGGCGTCCACGTCTACGGCATTTACTACGGGGGTAGCGTAAATACCACCACCGTGCGGTCCAACCTGATCGGCACAGCTATCGACGGTGAGACCAGCCTGGGCAACAGCGGCTACGGTGTGGTTGTGGAGAATAGCAGTGGCAATTTCGTCGGCGGCGATGAAGCTGGTCAGGGTAACACCATCGCTTTTAACGCTCAGGCTGGTGTGGCGATCCTCGATACCGCTGGCATCCTCAGGGGCGTGGATAACCGCATTCTGGGCAACGCCATCTTCGACAACGACGGTTCTCGGGGTCTGGGCATCGACCTGGGGGACGACGGTGTGAGCATCAACGACTCCGACGACGGCGATGACGGGCCCAATCACCTGCAGAACTTCCCGGTCATCACCTCTGTTCATGGCGTCCAAGTCTCAGGTGTGCTAACCAGCACGCCCAATGCCACTTTCCGCCTGGAGTTCTTCGCCAACCCGGAATGCAGCAACAGCGACTACGGCCAGGGCAAAACCTTCCTGGGCAGCCTCGACGTGACTACCCATGGCAGTGGGGTAGGCGCCTTCTCTGGCGCGCTGAGCACCGCGCCTACCGGCCAGTTGGTCTCGGCCACCGCCACCGATCCGGACGGCAACACCTCCGAGTTCTCAGCTTGTTTCGGGGGGCTGGTGGTCAACTCCACCGGAGATGCAGCGGATAGTGCCTGGGGGGATGACCTGTGCGATACCGGCGGGACTACCATCAATGGCGACCCCGAGTGCACCCTGCGAGCTGCTCTTCAGGAGGCCAATGTTCAAAATGGCCTCAATACCATCTCCTTCGATATCCCAGACGCCGTTGGCGTGCCCGATATCTTCCTGAGTGGTCCCCTGCCGAGGGTGATGGTGGATGAGCCGGTGGTTATCGATGGCACCACGCAACCCGGCGGGTGGGTGACGTTGTTTGGCTACTCCGCCGGCGACGATGTCAACGGGTTGGAGTTGGGGGCGGATGGCAGCCGGGTGAGCGGCTTGATCATCTGCGGCTTCGACGGGCACGGCCTCCTGGTGGATGGGAACGATAACAACGTCACTGGCAACCTGATCGGCATTGATTCGGACAACCTACCCTGCGGCAACGGCGGCAACGGCATCCGCATCACGGCCATGTCGGAGGGCAATACCATTGGCGGTGTCACCACGGCGGCGCGGAACGTGATCGCCAACAACGAGTTCAGCGGCATCTACGTGCTTGAGGGTTCCAGCGGCAATCTCATCCAGGGCAACTACATCGGCGCCAACCTCGCCGGGGATGCCGCACAGGGCAACCAATTGGCCGGGGTGCACGTCTCTGGTCATGGCAACACGGTCGGCGGTACCGTGGGTGTCGCCGCAGACTCGTGCAGCGGGGCCTGTAACCTGATTTCGGGCAATCGCTACGGCGTGCTCTTGAGCGGGAGCCAGGCCACCAGCAACACCGTGCTGGGTAATTTCATCGGCACGGACCAAAGCGGTGCGTCCGCGTTGGGCAACGCCGAAGTGGGCGTGGTAGCCACCGACGGCGCTTCCGACAACCTGATCGGCGGGGACTTGGAGGCAGCGCGCAACCTGATCTCTGGCAATGGTCCCTCCGGGGGGCACGCTGTCCAACAGGCTACGCTCTACGGTGGCGTGGCTATTAACGGCAGCGAGTCCAGTGGCAACACCGTGCTGGGTAACTACGTCGGCGTCGCTGCCAGCGGCGTCCAGGTGCTCCCCAACCGAGGCAATGGCGTGTGGCTCTACCAGTCGCCGGATACCGACCTGTCCTCTAACTTGATCTCCGGTAACGACGACGACGGTGTGGGGGTGGTGGGCAGCGCGGCCACCCGTAATACGCTCCAGGATAACCTGATCGGCACGGAGAGCAGCGGCACCGCGGCCTTGCCCAACGACGGAGACGGGGTCTTCATCGATGGTGCGCCGGACAATACCGTCGGCGGGAGCGGGCATGGGCAGGGGAACGTCATATCCGGCAACGGCGGCAGTGGCCTGAAGATCTCCGGGAACGGGGCCAATAACAACACGGCGTTGGGTAACTTGATCGGCGTCAAGGCGGACCTTGCTGGGGTGCTGCCCAACGGCGGTGATGGCGTCTTGATCGGCGCGGGGGCGACGGGGAACCAGATCGGCGGGGCGGATGAAGGGGCGGAAAACGTCATCGGCGGCAATAGTTCGCACGGTGTGGAGGTCAACGGCGCTGGTGCGGCCCATAACGTCTTGCAGGGCAATTACATCGGGACGCTGAGCGACGGGGTAACCCGCCTCGGCAATGGCGGCCACGGCGTGTACTTCGACGGGGGGGCCAGCCACAACACCGTCGGCGGCGTGATCACCACGGCCAACACGATTGCTTTCAACGGCGGAGATGGGGTCTACGCGGCTATGGGCGGTGGAAACACCGTCCGTCGTAATTCAATTTACGAGAACGTCGGCCTGGGTATCGACCTGGGGACCCATGGCGTCACCCCCAACGACTCCGGCGACGGCGACAGTGGCGCCAACAACCTGCAAAACTTCCCCGTCCTCACCTCGCTGGTGGTCGAGGGGGGCGCGGCGACCGTAGATGGTACGCTGGAGAGCGTCGCGGGCATGACCTACACCCTGGACTTCTTCACCAACGATGCCTGTGACCCCTCCCTTCACGGTCAGGGCCAGCGTTTCCTGGGAACGATCACCACCACTACGGGCGCCAACGGCGAGGCTACTTTCACTTTCACCAGTCCGCTCTCCAGTACGGAGAACATAGTGGCCACGGCCACGGACGTAGACGACAATACCTCCGAGTTCTCCAAATGCGCCCGGCACACCGAACGGGCGGCGGTGGATCCGGCCATGGGTGCCACGTGGGTCTTCACTAACACGCGGGGCAACCGCACGATCATCCAGATCCCCGCCGGAGCGATCACCTACACTGAGCCGGTCACTATGGCCTATGCCTCCATAGAAGAAGTATCCGCCTCCGGTTTCACCTTTGCCGGCAACGCTTTCGAGTTGAGCGCCTACCTGGGGAATACCCCGCTACTTGGTCTGAACTTCTCCCCACCCATCACCGTCACCATCCATTACGGCGACGCGGACGTGGTCGGTCTCGATGAAGAAGCGCTGATGCTACTGTATTGGGATGGCACAGGCTGGTCTGACGGTGGGGGCAACGTGGTCGAACGAAATCCGGCAGGCAATTACGCCGTCTTCACCCTCTCCCACCTTAGTGATTTCGCCTTATTGACGTCGGCGAAGATAACCCTCTACCTGCCGCTCGTCTCAAAGGGGGTTCCAGGATTCAAATGAAGGATATGATTATACACTTCAATAAGGAGAGCTTCGATGAAGACTCAAATCGTGCGGTCGCTTCTACGTCTTGTGCTCGTTTTCGTCCTGTTCGCAGGTATGGTGGGGCCGTTGCCTATCGCGCCGGCACCCCAGGCTGCTGCTTCCCAACTGAGCGTCCCGGCGTCGACGATCCCAGATATGGGACGTGCTGCCACCGTCAACCCGACAGCTGCCTATAACCTCACCAAGGACGCGTACCTTGTGCTGCCCTCGCCGGACGGGCGCACTCTCTTCGTCAGCGGCAACGGCAGTCTTTATCCGCTCTACGACCTGGAGACCGGGGACGTTGTGCAGTCCTTTGCCTTTCCCGACTGGACCCGCCACGCCGTCTTCACGCCGGACGGCAGCCAGCTGCTCATCGGCAATATCCTCTACGACGTGGCGACCGGGGCGCCGGTCACGGTGCTTGCCAATGACTGCCCCGGCACGACCAAGGCAGGGGACATCTCGCCCGATGGTACGCAGGCCTTGTTGATGTGCGACACGGTCGTGCAGCGATTCGATCTGGTGACGGGAGCGGAGCTTCAGACGTACGATATCCGGGCGTTGACCGGGAACGGGCGCAGCGTGGGGACTGCCGTCTTCTCTCCCGATATGGGACGGATCGCTGTCTCCAGCGACCGCCACGGCAGCTTCTGCAACGCCTGGATCCTCGACACCGCCGCCGGTACGGTGCTCCACGCGTTCAATCGCAATATCTTTGACATCGCGTTCTCACCCGACGGTCAGTACATCCTCACCGGCGGCAGCGAGGGCTATCTGGGCACGACCTACCTGTGGGATAGCAGCACCTATTCGATGACGGTGGCCTATCCTGTTTACGGCGAAGGTATGTGGGACGTCGAGTTCTCCGCTGATGGCGGCATGGTCGCCGCCGGCGGATACCTCACGGGCCTCTTCGTCTGGGAGACGACGACGGGGAATCAGATCAGCAACATCAACTACACCGGCAGAGGCGTCGGACGCACGGTCGATGACCTTGCCTTCAGCGCTGACGGCGCGGCTGTTTTCCACGCCTCCCGCAATGGCTGGGTGCAGGCGTTCGATACCCAGACCGGGGATCATCTACGCGCTTATCACGTGACCTATCCGGGATGGGAGATGGTTCACGCCAAACTCTCCCCCTCGGGGGATCAGGTGCTTATCGGCGGCGATGATCTCGACGGCGGTGAGGGCTGGGACCTAGACGGTCGTTACAATCTCACCTTCTACGACGCAGGGGCCTTCGCCTTCCGTGGTGCTCTGCAGGATAACATCGTGAGTGGGGACGCTCAGAGCGGCAGCGTCCACGACGTTGCCTACGCACCGGATGGGGGGACTGTCCTCATCTCCGAACACCTTGGGGGTGAGGGGGCGGCTGTAGCTATCCACGAGGCACCGGGCGGTGAGCGTGTGCATATGTTGATCAAGGGGTGTGGGTCCCAGACTGCGCCCTGCGGCACCTTCTGGGGCGTGACCTATTCGCCCGACGGCACCCTTGCGGCGGCGGCCGACGACCGGGGGCACGTCTACGTTTGGGACGCCGCCAGTGCCCTGTTGCTGAAGACGATCGACTACGGGATCCACGCGAAGGCGCCGGCCCTGACCATCGATCCGACCAACAGCTGGGTCGCCGTCGGGCTTCATCCCGACCTCTACGTCTTTGATCTGACCACCGGCACCTCGGTCTTCAACGCCAGCCCCGGTAACGTCTGGGCGGCGCAGTTCTCACCCGACGGCAGCCAACTCGCGGTCGGGACCGCCGATGACTCCATCTTGATCTACGACACGGCCAACTGGGACCCGCTCTACGAATGGCCCGGTCTGCACGGCGGATCGATCTTCACCCTCGATTACAGCGAGGATGGCGCGTATCTGCTCACGGGCGGCTATGACGCGACGGCGAAGGTGTGGGACATCGCCGCCGAGACGCTGCTGGTCATCCTGGAGGGACATACCGGTGCCGTCACCGACGCGACCTTCCATCCTGACGGCGAGCATGTGCTCACGGGCAGCGGCTTGGAGGAGTCGGCCTGGGGATACCATTGGGCCGACTTTGACGCGCGCGTCTACCAATGGTCCCTTCACGACATCCTCGACGTGGCCCGTGAGCCGGTAACGCCCATCGTGCCGGATGCCGTCTACAGCGAGAATGCACCTCCTCTGGGATGGCGGGACTTTGTCTTGACGACGTCACCAGGGGCCTCCCTGCTGATCACTGCGACGGCGACACTCAGCGACGGGTTACGCCTTTATGGACGGTACGCCGGACAACCTAATTTCGCCCTCAGTGATGTGCGGGCTTTGAACCCCACGGCACGCGGAGACTATGCCCTGCTCCTCCCCGAAACCCAGCCCGGCAACCTCTACCTTGGCGTCTTTGGCGATGAGGTGGCGGGTGCCAACGCGCCCTTTACCCTGCGCGCCAGTTACGTCGATCGCTACGTCGCCGACTTCACGCCTGCGATCGCCGGGAATGCCGGATCGGCGCTGGTGCGGTTCAGCGGCATCGGCTTCGAGGCCGGTATGGACGTAGGACTCTGCGAGGGAGGCACGGTGATCTACGCCGCCTCCCCCGTCACCTCGCAAGGGGACGACGCATTACTCGCCCAGTTTGACTTCACCGGGGCTACCCCCGGCATCTACGACCTGTGTGTCGACTGGTTGGACGGCGACCGCCACGTGTTGTCCCAGGCTTTCACGCTCATCGAGGGAAGCGGCGGGCGGTTGGAGGCCGAGCTGACCGTGCCCTCCGCCTTCCGCCCGGAGCGATCCTTCCCCCTGCGCATCAACTACGAGAACGCCGGCGACAGCGATCTCGTCGCACCGCTGCTGCTCCTCTCCAATGATGACAACGCGCCGATGAAGACGGTCTGCCACGACAGTTGGTCGACAGGGACGCTGCAACTGCTGGGCACCTCGACCTTCGGTGACGTGGGCGTACTGCCCCCAGGGGGCTCGGGTGAAGCGTTGGCCTTCTTCCAGGGCACCGAAGGCGGCGCCCATGAGTTCGTCAACTTTGAGCTGCGCACGATGGAGCCCACGGACGAGATCATCGATTGGGCTGACTATAAGGACAGCATGCGTCCCCCGGATTGGGCGGAGGCCGAGTGGAACACGGTCTTCCCAACCCTGACCACGCAGTTGGGCGACACCTGGGCGGAATACCTTGGGGTTCTGGGCGCCAACGCGAGGCGCTTGCATCAGCGGGGCGCTAGCTATCAGTGCGTGCAGGATCTGCTCTACCTGGAACTGCTGCGGGCCGAGGGGGAGCCCACGGCGGCTATCGCGGGGCAGATTCTCGATACCGAGACGGGCCAGCAGGTGAAAGGGACGAACGTCGTCGCCTACGATCACGACGCCGGCGACCTGGTGGCCCGAGCTGAGCCCTCCAGTTGGATCGACGGCGGGTTCATCCTCGATGGCCTTCCTGCCGGCGATTACCAGTTGGACGTCGAGGGGTATACGGTGACGACGCCTCTGTCCGTGACAATTGCCGACGATAGCGACGTCACCGGGCTTCTCGTCTACGCTACCCCGGATACCGGTGCGTCCGATGGGCCCAAGGGTTCGCAGGCCATCCCCAGTTATGATCCTGATCTGACCGTCGATGATCTGGGACAGGCCATCGTCACCTACCAACGCGGGGATGAGGTATGGACGGCCAGCTACGATCCGGCGGCAGGCACCTGGCAGGATGCAGCGGCGTTGCCCGGCGTCGGTGCCGGCCTGCCGGCCAACTCGCCCGATATCGCCTTTGACCCTGCTGTGGCCGAGAACGATCCCGGGCTGACTGCCGCGTGGCGACAGGGCTACGGGCGCGAGGGGACGCTCCACTACGCCATCGCGGCCCAGCAGCCCGATCAGACCTACGCGTGGAGCGAGCCTATCACCTTGACCCACGACGCCTATGGGGACTTCGCTCCGGCCGTCACGGTTCTGGACGGCGGCGACCCTCTCGTCTTATGGTTGCAGGAGGATTTTGCGGTCGGTGACGACAGCGACCTCTACTACGTCCAGGTGGACGTACCGGAGACACTGCGCCTCTTCTTTGCCGATGAGACGGGCGAGACCGTCACTGTGGAGATCGACGCGACCTCGCTGCCCGAGGTCTGTACGGGGGTCAATCTGAAGACCGGGAAGAGCTTACCCAAGTGGATCCCCTTGGTCGGGGGCAAGTACGGGTTCAAGGTCAGCGGCGAGGCGTGTGCCGAGACGGGCTGTGACCTCAACCTCTCCAGTGGGGTGAACGTCGAGTTGGACCTCTCCGATCGCTTCTCCGCCGCCGGCTCCGCCAACGTGGCTGGGACGTACAAGACCGATCCGGAGTCCTGTATCTACGTCTTTGACGAGGCGACCGCCGGGATCACCGTTTCCGGGAAGGGTAAGATCCCTGTGAGTACGTTCTCTATCCTCTTTGCCGAGGCGGAGGTCGGCGTGACGATGGGTGGAAGTATCAAGGGTGAGGCCAAATGGAAGGGGGGCGGGCTGACGCGGATGCCCGACAGTGGGACCGTCGATCTCACGGCTACCGCCGGCGGATATGGGAAGGCGGACTTCTGGTTCAGTGAGTGCGAGCTGAACGCCGATTTCGGCGTTACGGCTCAATATACGGCCCCCTCCAGCTATGAATTCAAGGGATGGTGCTTCACCGCCGGTTTTGGGGGCTCCGATGAGGGGAACGCCAAACGCGGTAAGAGCGCCGGGTTAAGCAAGTCCTGGGGGCCGGCATGTGGGGATGACGACCGGGTCGCAATCCTCTCTAACGTGGCTGTCTCCTCGCAGGGTTTCGTCAGTGAGACCACGACGATCATCGATGGGGTCCCGGTGACGGAGCGGTTGGTGATGGACGTGGTCGCTCAGGTGGGCACGGGCAACGTCTATCCCGGTGCTATGATGACCCAGACCGCATTGATGAAGCCGGCTGCCACCCGCGTCACGGTACTGGCCGACATCAGTGACGACCTCACCGACGACGGCCCACCCGCCCTGGCTCACAGCGCCAGCGGCGAGACGCTGGTCGCCTGGACCAAGGACGCCCAGGATCAGAGCCTCACTCTGGGCAGTCGTGTGGTTGCGGCCTCCTATAACGGCAGTGACTGGGATGCACCGGTGACCGTGCAGGACGATGACCGCTACAACGATCTGCCTGATCTGGCCTTCACGGGCGCGATCACGCCGCTGATGGTCTGGTCCAGCGCCGACGCGACCGGCGTCAGCCTCAGCTCCACCATCACCGAACTTCTGGATGCTGAAGCCGCGACCGATATCTACTTCAGTCGGCGGGTCGGCGGCGTCTGGGACACGCCGCAGCCCATTGCGACCCTCGCCGGTCCGGATACCTACCCTCAGTTTGCCAGCGACGGTGCAGACCACGGGATGGCGGTCTGGCGCAATGGAGAGTCCGCGCTTTACGCGGCCTTCTGGGATGGATCGACGTGGTCGGCGGCGTCGGCCGTGCCTCACGTGACCGGCGACGTCGACAGCCTGGACATCGCCTACGTGATCAGCGGCACGCAGACGCTGCCCCTCCTGACCTGGGCACAGGACGTGGACGGCGATCCTGCGCAGAATGACGATCTGACCCTCTTCTCCAGCCTATGGGATGGCAGCGTGTGGCGGGCGCCGATCCTGGTCCATCAGCCAGCGCCCGCTGTCTCGCGGCGGGTCGCGCTGCCGGCGCCCCTGCCCACGTGTCTAAGCGGCGGGCTGGCTCCCGCCTGGTTGGGCGTGTCGCCGCCGTCCAGTTGCTGCAAGGAGCCTGGCGACGGGTCGAAGCCCCAACCGCCGGGCGGGGCCGGTGGTAGCCACGGCTCAACCTTGGCGGGGAGCGGGCGATCCGAACGTATCCTGCCCAACGACCCCAATGAGAAGGTCGGCCTTGCGGGCCTTGGGACCCATCATCACGTCGTCGCCGGTGAAACCTTGAAGTACACGGTTTTCTTCGAGAACGTGATCACGGCGACGGCGCCGGCCCAGGTAGTCGTCATCACGGACGTGTTGGACTCGGACCTGGATTGGGGTAGCGTGCGCTTCACCGAGGTGGCCTTCGGGGATGAAGTCGCGGCTGTGCGTGAGGATGGGCAGCACTTCGACATGCGTCTGACCCACGAGGATCACCGCACTGACGTGGACAAGACCTGGTGGGTCGACGTCGGTGGCGATCTCGATCCGGACACCGGTCAGATCACCTGGCGGTTCACCACACTGGATCCCGAGACGGGGCAACTTCCCCTGG
The DNA here is from genome assembly GCA_034437735.1 of Anaerolineae bacterium. Lineage (GTDB taxonomy): Bacteria > Chloroflexota > Anaerolineae > B4-G1 > SLSP01 > PWVB01. The sequence continues at coordinate 36,030 of DAOTTS010000032.1, read as the reverse complement.
ACGTCTATGCCGGGTTTTTGCCGCCCAATGACACGACCGGGCGGGGTGAGGGCCACGTGAGCTTCGCCATCGATCCGGTTTCGAGTGCACCCAAGGGAACTGTCATCACCAATCAAGCCAGTATCGTCTTCGACACGAACGATCCGATTCTCACCAACGCTTACGTCAACGTGATCGGGGTGGAGGCCGTGTATCTTCCGGTGCTATTGCGGTAGACTCGTAAACCGTCCAGGACGCTGGACCGGGGGTTGGGGATGTGGTCGAGTTACCGTCGGGTTAGCGTGAGAAACGAAGGATAACGGAAGCGTCCTGGACGGTGGGCCTCCTCCGGCTTGCGGATGGCCACGGATTTATTGCGGATCTATGGGCGGCTCGGAGACGAGGCCGATGTTCTTGGGGCCTTTGAAGGGAAAGGTGACCCGATCGAACGACACGCCGTTTGCCTGATAGTAGTCCGCAATCGCCTCGACCAGTTCGTCCCGCCCCAGTTTCTCCTCGGCCCAGAAGTTACAACAGGGGATGAGGATGGTGGGGCGGACGAGGGCGGCCTCGGCGACGGGACGGGTAGCTTCGTCCGGGTGAAGCCCGACGATGAGGTCGTAGTAATCGGCCTGACCCGGCGCGAATTCGACCTCGCGACCGGTCACGCCCTTGAGGGGCCAGCCCCGGGGATCGATCACCTCGCACTCGTAGTTGTACCGCTTCTGGAGGATGCGGCAAAGCATCCCACGTCCACCGGCGACGTCGGCGACGTACCGGATGCCGGTGCCGTACTGCTCGTTGATGAACTCGGCCAGGATCTCGAAGCGTTGGGGATCGCCGTGGAACCGGTGCTGCTGTCTTCCCATCTCACTCTCCCTCCGGTTCTAGGTGTGGATGTACGACAGTCTCTCTGTTGACCGCCAGACGTAAGGCCCACGTTGCGGTGGCTGCGCCCATCGCGATGGTGCCGAGTTTGCCACCCGCGCCGCCGAGAACCGGCAGACTCAGCACGAAGACGATGCCCGTGATAAGGCCCGCGATGGTCATCCAGGAGGGACCTGGCAGACGGGCGGCTCCGGACATCCCGGTGAAGGAGGCGCAGAAGACCGCCACGGCCAGAAGCGGGCCGGCCTCCGGCGCCAGGGCGGGCAGCAGTAGGCCGCCCACCAGGCCTACGACGCTCGACCCGACGACTGGACCGTGTTTCAGCGGACGGCTGAGCCAATAGGTGAGCAGGGCCGCCGCGATGCAGGTGAGGATGATGCGCAACGCCAATGGTGGCGCCGGCATCGGCGCCGGCGCGAAGATCCGGCCGAGGCCCAACCCGGTGACGACCGTGCCCGCAAACGCGGTGGTCCCGAGCTTGCCGCCGAATCCGGACAGGGACCCGCTGGCGAGCACGTAAATAACCCCAGCCACGGTCCCCGCAGCCAGCATCTCGCCGCCGTTGGCCAGCAGGACGGCGGAGGACATCCCGGCGAAGGATCCGCAGTAGATGGCTGCGCCCTGCGCGGGCAGCACGAGCCCGCCCAGCAGGCCGATGATCGCCGATGCGACGACGGGACCGAGTTCGAACTCCACACTGAGCCGGGTGGTCGCCCACGCACCTGCGACCACGCCTGCAAAGTCGAACAGGGCGGGCTTGCTGAGGAGCGGGTAGCCCCGATCCCGACCGAGGGGAGGTCCTTCACGCACCAGCGCGGCGACCACGGCGACGGTGATCAGGGTCATCAGGGCGCCGAGGGCGAGGTGGCGCTGCCACGCGCTGACGGTGGTGAGGGTATAGAGGGCGATCACCATCAGGCTGAGGCATGCAACGCCGACAAAGGTGAGGATCTGCGTGCCGGGCCAAGTGGGGGGCGCTTGTGTTTTCATCGTGAGCTCCATCTCCTTCGTGGGTGTGTCTGATCAAGACGGATACGGCGAACGTGCCATACGATTTTGCGTGACGCCATGAGTTATTGCGCTAAGGTCCGGTTCGTGTTATGCTGGATATGGCCCCAGTGTAGTCTGCGGGTTGATGATGTCAAGTGAACGCATACAAAGGAGGCATGATGGAAGGCCGGATTCTCTACTTTGAAGAGGGTGGCAGGGCAAACACCGATGCGACGATGGCGAGGGTGCGCGAGCGAGTGGAGGCGCTGGGCATCGGCCAGGTCGTGGTGGCCTCGACGCACGGGGACACGGCGACGCGGGCCTCGGCGGCGTTGGCGGGAATGGACGTTGAGATCATCGCGGTCTCGATCTGCGCCAGTTTCGACGACGTGGGGTGGACGATGACGGACGAGGAGCGGGCGTCGGTGGAGGCGCTGGGCGTGACGGTGCTGACGTGCATGCACGCGCTGGGGGATGACGTGAGCGACGCGTTCACGGATGCGGCGCCGAACCGGATTGTGCGGGAGACGCTGTACCGGTTCTCGCAGGGGATGAAGGTGGCGGTGGAGGTGGCGCTGATGGCGGCGGACGCCGGGCTGCTGGATATGTCGCAGGAGGTCGTGGCGGTGGCGGGGACCGGCGAGGGCGCCGACACGGCGTTGGTGCTGAAGCCGGCGTACGCGCGTACCTTCAAGGATCTGGACATCCGGGAGATCCTGGCGATGCCCCGGGGCCGTGACTGACACCCCACGGATGCTTGGTAGCTGTTGGTATCAGTTACACAGAGATGCACAGAGGGTACACAGAGTTCCACAGAGATTATGTCTTGGAGACAGTGATAGGCACGTTATCAATATGTATCCAGTTCACTGTTTTATCTATGTGCTATCCGATGATAGACATCATTAGGATTTCTCCGCGTATCTCTGTGTCACCTCTGTGAAGCTCTGTGTAACTCTTGCATCAAGACTGTTGAACAACAGTGTCCGCTGGGTATTCCTTCCTATCTGGTTAGGAGTATAGCGATGAGACCGACGATACGTGAGATTCGAGCGCACGTTTTCGGTGTGGCGGATTGGGTGGATCCCGAGGCGACGGTTGACGTGATCTACACGGGGGAGCCCGACCGGGTGGTTGCGCGCGTGGGGGTGGGGTGGTCGTGTTGTTCGCAGAATCTGGAGGCGGCTGCGGCGGACGGGTGCGATCTCTTTATCTCCCACGAGGGGCTGCTGCACGGCCCTGAATGGGCGCCGGGGATGGACTCCCGCGAGACGCCGTGGGGACGGCGGCGGCTGGCTGCACTGGAGGAGAGCGGGATGGCGTGCATGCGGCTGCATGACTCGTGGGACAACTTTCCAGTGTACGGCATCCGCGCGTCGTGGCGGCGGTTTCTGGGCCTGGGCGATCTGGTCGCCGAACGCCAGTATCACTATCCGGGCCGGTCGCGGTTTACGGCTCGGCCCTCGCTGGCCCTCAGCCGGGTGCCCGCACAATCGCTGCGGACCTTCGCCTCGGATGTGGCATCCCGGTGCCAGGTCTTCCCCTGCTTCCAGGGCGCCACCGTGCAGGGCGACCTGGCGGCGGAAGTGACCCAGGTGGCAACCGGGGTGGGATGCCACATCCCCACGCTGGAGATGCTGGCGCTGGGTGCGGACGTGCTGGTGGTGACGTTGGACCGGGCGCTGCAGGAGACGATCCGGATCCCGCTCTCGGAGATGGGGGCGAACGTGATCGCGGTGGAGCACGGGGTCGCGGAGATGCCGGGGATGGACCGAATGGCCTCGTACCTGGAAGAGGTCTTCCCCGGGCTGCGGTGTGCGTTCTACTGCCGGGAGCCCGAGGCGGTGACGGTGTTGGAACATTAAGGATGGGTGACGCCACGGGCATGGCGATGGATCAAAGACTTGAAGGAATGACGTTTGAAAGGTGACGTTTGAAAGGACAGACGATGACACAAACCCCTATGATGGAAGCGCAAGAGATCGTGGTACGACACCCGGACAACCCGGTGCTGGAGGCTGCCGACGTCCCCTACCTGGCGACGCTGATTTTCAACGCCGGGGTGACGAAGTACCAGGGCCGGTACGTGATGGTCTTCCGCAACGACTACGGCGGCACGCCCGGTGACGACCATTTCGAGGGCACGAATATGGGCGTGGCCTTCTCCGACGATGGGATCACCTGGGAACCGCAGACGGCGCCGTGGATCGAGTGGCAGGACCAGGAGATCCGGCGGGCCTACGACCCGAGGCTGACGGTGATCGACGGGCGCTGCTACCTCTGCTTTGCGGTCGATACGCACCACGGGATCCGGGGTGGGATCGCGGTGACGGACGACTTCGACGCCTGGGAGGTGCTGAGCCTGTCGGCCCCCGACAACCGCAATATGGTGCTCTTCCCGGAGAAGCGCCAGGGCACGTTTATGCGCCTGGAGCGGCCCTTCCCGATCTACGGGCGGGGGGCGCCGGAAGCTTTCGACCTCTGGTTCTCGGACTCGCCGGATGCGGCTTACTGGGGGAACACGCAGTTGGTCCTGGGCTCCGAGGCGGTGCCGTGGGCGAACGCGAAGATCGGCCCCGGCGCGCCGCCGGTCAAGACGCCGGCGGGATGGCTGGCGGTCTTTCACGCGGTGACCATCGATCGGAGCCGCGAGCTGCCCGCGTGGCACCCCAACTGGTTCAAGACGTACACGATCGGCCTGATGCTGCTCGATCTGGAACGCCCGTGGGTGGTGAAGGGGATGTATGATCAACCGTTGATGGTCCCGAGGGCGGAGTACGAGCTGGAGGGGTTCCGGGGGCACGTGCTCTTTCCGGGCGGGATGATCCTGGAGGACGACGGCGAGGTGAAGATCTACTATGGGGCGGCGGACACGGTGGAGTGTCTGGCGACGGCGCACGTCGACGAGCTGGTGGCGCTGTGTGTGGATTGAACGGCTGAACCACTGAAACACTCAATGAATCGGCTTCTGAGGGTGGTTGGTGGTCGAGTGGGTGTTTGTTGCGCTGGGGCATGACAATGAGGAGGTGCGCTGTATGAAGAGTGAGTTGGCGCTGTATGGAGGGCCGGTGACGCGGGCGCGACCGTTCCCGGCGTGGCCCGTGGTGGGGACCGAGGAGGAAGCGGCGCTGCTGGCGGTGCTGCACAGCGGAGCGTGGGGGCGCCTGGACGGGGAGCGGACCGGCGCGTTCGAGCGGGCCTTTGCCGAGTATCACGACTGCGCGTACGGCGTGGCGGTCTTCAACGGCAGCTTCGCGCTCCAGTTGGCGCTGCTGGCGGCGGGCATCGGGGCCGGGGACGAGGTGATTGTGCCGCCCTATACGTTCCTGGCGACCGCGACGGCGGTGATGCTCTGCAACGCGGTGCCGATCTTCGTCGACATCGATCCGGAGACGTACTGCATCGATCCCGACGCGATCGAGGCCGCGATCACCGACCGGACCCGGGCGGTCATCCCGGTGCACCTGGGCGGGCAGGCCGCGGCGATGGACCGGATGATCGCGATAGCCCGGGCGCACGACCTTGTCGTGATCGAGGACTGCGCCCACGCCCACGGGGCCGAGTTCCAGGGGCAGCGCGTCGGATCCTTCGGCGATATGGGCTGCTTCTCGTTTCAGTCGTCCAAGAACCTGACGTCGGGCGAGGGCGGGATCGTCATCACCAACGACGCGGATCTCTACGGGACGTGCCGCTCGATGCACAACTGCGGGCGGGTGCCCGGCGGCGCGTGGTACGATCACCGGGCGCTCTCCCTGAACTTGCGGATGACTGAGTTCCAGGCCGCGCTGCTGGCCTGCGGGATGGACCGGCTGGATGCGCAGATCGCGCGGCGGGAGGCGAATGCCCGGTACCTGAACGAGGCGCTGGCGGAGATCCCGGGGATCGCGCCGCTGCCGCGCGGGCACGGTGAGACCCGCCACAGCTACCACCTCTACACCTACCGCTACGACGAGGCGGCGTTCGGTGGGATTCCCCGGCGGGTCTTCCTGCAAGCGCTGCGCGCCGAGGGTATCCCCAGCGTCTCCGGCTACGACGTGCCGCTCTACCACCAGCGCATCTTCGTCGATAAGGTCTTCGGCCCGTATACCGGCTACCGGGCGACGCGGCCCGACTTGGACTACGCCGACGTCGACTGTCCGGCCTGCGAGCAGGCCTGCCGGGAGGGGTGCTGGCTGATGCATTCGGTGCTGCTGGGCACGCGGGCGGATATGGCGGACGTCGTGCGGGGGATCCGGAAGGTCTACGCGCACCGGGAGGAACTGCGTGCTTAGACGATTGACGACGGACGATGAGTTCTGTAGGGCGTGGCTGTCCAGCGGTCATGAATCGATGAGGGGGAGGGGCGGGATGCGTGAGGAAGCGCGGAGGGAATTGGCGCAGCTGCGGGAGGCGTACGAGCGCGGGATCCTGGATGACGAGACGTACCGGACGGCGGTCGAGGCGCTGGGGGTGAGTGTCGAGGCGTCGATCGCGGGCGACGGCAACGTCGTGGGCGATGGCAATCACGTGATCGTCTCTAAGGGCAACGTCACGGTTGTGTCCGGCGAGCTGCCCGTCGACGTCTCCGCCGTGGAGGATCCGGAGTCGGCGCTGGCTCACTATCTCCGCCACCTCATCAGCCGGAACCGCTACCTGCGGCTCCAGGGGATCCGCTCCGGCGGCAAGCTGGTGCACATCGAGATGGAGGAGATATACGTCACGCTCCGCGCGACGCGGACGCGCACGGTCGAGGCCGAGGACGCGTGGTTGGCGCGCGAAGCCGGGTTGGCGCCCGGTGAGGGGATGGCGCACCGGCGCGCGATGGGGGCCCAGACGCGCACCGAGACGGTGATCGTCCGCGTCGACGAGGCGCTGGCTGCCGACTCGCGGCTGGTGATCCTGGGCGACCCGGGCTCCGGCAAGACGACGCTGCTGCGCTACCTGGCCCTGCTCTACGCCCGCGACTTGGCGGAGGGTTCGACGCTGGTGGCGGACCGGCTGGGCCTGGCGGAGCGCGGGTACGTGCCCATTCTATTCCCGCTGCGGCGGTTAGGCGCCTATCTCAAGGCCCGCCGCCCCGTCGACGACGGCACCGAGGGGTGCGGGCTGCTGCTGCGCCACTACCATGAGATGCTCCAAGGGGACCGCGTCCACCTCCCCGCCGGCTTCTTCGACCCCTACCTGGAGCGCGGGCGGGCCGTGGTGCTGCTGGACGGGTTGGACGAGGTCGCCGACCCCGACCTGCGGCGCCGGGTCTCCCGGCTGGTGGAGCGGTTCACGGCGGCGTATCCCGACTGCCAGTACGTGGTCGCCAGCCGCATCGTGGGGTACCGGGACGCGGCCCGGCTCGCCGAGGGGTATGCGACGACGACCATCCGCGACTTTCTGATGCGCGACGTGGCGAGCTTTCTGCGCAACTGGCACCGTGCCGTGGCGGTGGGGCAGATGGGGCCGGGCTCGAGCGCCGAGGCCTACGCCGAGCAGCAGACCCAGGCCCTGCTTGCGGCGATCGAGGGGAACGAACGGATCCGGGTGCTGGCGATCAACCCGCTGATGCTGACCGTGATCGCGCTGGTGCACCGGGACCGGGTGAAGCTGCCGGACCGGCGGGCCGAGCTCTACGACGAGGCGGTGAACGTCCTGTTGGGCAAGTGGGATGAGGCGCGCGGCGTGCAGGAGATCGCGATTCTGAAGGACCGGCCCTTCGACGCCGGGGACCGGCGGTTGATGCTGCAATCTGTGGCGCTGTGGATGCAGGAGCACGAACAGAAGGAGATCGAGGCCGAGGCCCTGCGGCGGCTGTTGGGGGCGCGCTTTCACGATATCCTGGGCGATTGGCGGGAGGCCTCTCGGGCGGTCGACCGGTTCCTGCGCGTGATCCAGGAGCGGACGGGGTTGCTGGGCGAGCACGGGGTGGGCGTCTACCGCTTCTCCCACCTGACCTTCCAGGAGTACCTGGCGGCGCTGGCGGCGGCGGGGCGGGATGATTACGTGGCTTATACGCTGAATCACGTGGAGGATCCGTGGTGGCGGGAGGTGATCCTGCTGGAGGTGGGGCACCTGAGCACCCAGAGCCGCGAGCGGACGACGCGCCTGATTCGGGCGATCGCCGATCGACGGCGGGAACCGGAGCCGTACCATAACCTGGTGCTGGCGGCTGACTGTCTGCGCGATGTGGGGGAGGGACGGGTAGGCGGTGGCTTATTGCGCCAGGTGCAGACACGGCTGCGTGAGGAGATTGAGACACCGCCACCTTTGCTGTCGCGGATGCTCAAGCGCTACGGGCCGACAGGATGGATTGAGCGCCGGGGGGCGGCGATGGATGCCCTGGTACAGGCCGGGGCCGGATACTGGCGTCCTCCCTATGGCGAGCCGGAGTGGGTGGAGATTCCGGCGGGCGAGTTCTGGATGGGTGGCGAAGGATACGATGATGAGAAGCCCATGCATCGCATGGATTTACCTACGTTCTATATCGCGCGGGTGCCTATCACCAATGCGCAGTACCGGCTCTTTGTGGAGGCCACGGATCACGAGCCGCCGGGGCATTGGGAGGAGGATCGGCCGCCGAAAGGCAAGGAAAGCCATCCGGTGGTTTACGTCTCGTGGGATGATGCGATGGCTTACTGCGCGTGGCTGAGCGAGGTGACCGGACGGTCGGTGACGCTGCCCTCGGAGGCGGAGTGGGAGAAGGCGGCGCGGGGGAGCAAGGATCAGCGCGTGTATCCGTGGGGGGATGCGTTTGACGCGACGCGCTGCAACAGTGAGGCTCTAGGGTTGGGGGATACGACGCCGGTGGGGATCTTTGTGGATGGTGCCAGCCCTTACGGGGTGTTGGATATGGCGGGGAATGTGTGGGAGTGGACGCGGAGTCTTTGGGGAAAGGAATCGTCTAAACCTGAGTTCACGTATCCCTATGATCCTGGCGATGGACGCGAGAATATGGAGGCCAGCGATGATGTCCGCCGGGTGTTGCGCGGGGGCGCCTTCAACCTCAATACGTGGGGCGTCCGCTGCGCGTTCCGCGACAGGTACTACCCGTACCTCCGTCCCTGGAACTACGGGGTTCGGTTGGTGGTGTCCCCATCGCCGTCCGGAGCGCAGCGGAGGACGGCATGCCTCTGGGCTCTGGCGCTCTGAATCTCTGAGGGGGGGGTGTCTCGCTGCGCTAGGGAGGCTTCGCACGGGGGTTTCCCCCCAGGGGTTTTCCGCGCGTGCGCGGTCGCGGGCCGGCACGGCGCGCGAGAAGTGCCTGGAAAAGGCGGAGGACGGACGAAGGACGATTGACGATGGGGGGGATGTGGGGAGTGAGGGGCCTGTCCGAGCGAGGGCCGACCACAAATGGTCAACGAATAAACGAATGGAACAACGAATGGAGAAAGTAACGAATAGACGATTGACGATGGGGGGGATGTGGGGAGTGAGGAGCCTGTCCGAGCGGGGGCCGACCACGAATGGGGTGGGGCGGCGCCGGATGGATTCGTGTATTCGTTTTGGATTCGTGGTCGGCAGGCCTGATCCCGGGCGGGCTCTCCGGGTGCATGAGGGGGCCGCAGGCGTTGCGCACGACGCGGCGTTGGGCGTCGCCGCGCTGCTGGCGGTCGGCGGGGAGTAAGGAGATGGTTGGGGCGGTTGGGCATTGGGGGCTCCTTTGGGCAAGCCCGGTGCAAGGCACTTGCGCGGGGTGCGGTTACGTACGGTTTTACGTTTTTCCGGGTTGGTTTGTGTTGTTGGGTGTCTCCGGAAGTGCCTCGCACCGTCGCATCCGATCAATCAGCTGAAGGTCTCGCGCATGCGGTCGCAGTAGTACTGGACGTTCTCCCACTTGGCGCCGGGGGGCAGGCGGTGGTCCGGGCAGGGGATGTAGCCGCCCAGGTCGACGAGGGGCTTGAGGCGCTCGATCTCCGCGTCGACGGCGGCGTAGTCCTTGCTGAAGACGACCTTGTCGGTGCCGCCTACGCCGCGCAGCGCGTGGCCGTGCTCCTCGCGCCAGGGGCCGATGCTGGAGCGCCAGGTGCCGACCTCGATGGGGAACATGGTGTTGACGCCGTTGTCGAGCCAGACCGGGATGAGCTTGTCGATCTTGCCGTCGCTGTCCAGGGAGATGATGTCGATGCCGTGGTCCTTGATCAGGCCGGTGATGCGGGCGTAGTGCAGGCCGACCTTCTCGCGGAAGATCTTCGGGTTGATCAGCGGGCCGCTCTTGAAGGAGATGTCCTCCCAGAAGTGGGCGAAGTCGAAGGGGGCGTCGACGTGCGCCAGGGTCCATTGGGTGGTCTCGTAGCAGAGGTCGCCGACGGTGTCGATGATCTCCGTGAAGAGGTCGGGGTCGTCGACCATCAGGTAGGAGAGGCCCACCAGGCCCAGCCAGTTGCGGGGCACGCCGAGGAGGCTGCCGACGTGCAGGCCGTAGGGATCGGTCCACGCGCCCTGCGCCAGGTATTCGCGCCCGCCCTCGTCGTAGGGGATCATCTCGCCGTCGCAGTTGACCCTGGTCTTGGTGACCCGCTCCGCCTCAAATTGCAGCCTCGGCAGGTAGTGTTCCTCCCACGAGCGGCGGTCCTTGAGCAGGTGGTCGATCTCCTGGGGGATCGAGACGGCGTTGTCCTTCTCCAGGATGATCGCGCCCTCCTCGTTGCGGACGTGGCGCCCGCCGTCGGGCAGTTCTGTGATCACCTTGCGCTCGAACCCGGGGCGCAGGCGCGTTTCCGGGCGGAAACAGTTGTTCCAGTTGAAGTCGAAGCCGAGCCTCTCGGCGATGGCGGCGTCGACAGGGTTGCCGTCGGCCCAGGTGTCGGCCTGTTCCTGGGTGATGTGGCCCTCGGCGGCCCACTTGTCGAGGGTCTGGTCCCAATAGCCGAAGTGGACGACGGGCATGCGGTCGACGTCCTGGTAGTGCAGGATGGCGTGGGTGCGTTCTCGGTTGTTCATATGGCGGTCTCCTCAGTTTGGGTGATGCGGTAATGCCGGTTTGCTGGTGGAGCCGCCCCCGGGAAGTGCGAAGCCTACCCGTAGGGTACGGGGGCTTCGAGCGTTTGTTTTGAGGGTGCGTTCTCGGTTGTTCATCGGTAAGGTCTCCTCTGGATAGTGATGCCCACGAAGCCGCAGATTACAAATCTGCTTCGAGCATTTGGGTTGAAGCCCACGAAGTCGGAGATCGCAAATCTGCTTCGAGCATCTGGGGAGCTATGGCTTTACCTTCGCTCGGAGGAGATTTGCAATCTCCGGATCTTTTCCGTGGGCTTGACGGTTGTTCGCTACGGCTCCAGGCCGATGCGGATCATGGCGCGGAGCACGCCGTCCTCGTAGCCGGCGACGAGTTCGAAGGCCTCCTGGATCTCCTCCAGCGAGAAGAAGTGGGTCGCCAACGACTCGACGTCCACCAGGCCCTCGCTGACGAGGCGGATGGCGCGCGGGTAGGTGTGCTTCATCCGGCGCACCATCTTGATGGTCAGGCCCTTGCGGCGGATCACGGAGGCGGTCATCTCCATCCGATCCTCGGAGGGGATGCCGACGACGACGACCTTCCCGCCGGGCCGGGTGACGCGGGCGGCCTGGTCGGGGGTCTCCTGGGCGCCGGCGGCCTCGAATGCGACGTCGACGCCGCGCCCGCCGGTGGCTTTCATAATGGCAGCGACCACGTCCTCCTCGTCGGGGTTGAAGACCGCGTCCGCCACGTACTCGAGTGCGAACTCGCGGCGGCTGGCCTGCGGCTCGGTGATATAGATCTTGCCGGCGCCCCCGGCCTGGGCTACGGCGGCGGTCAGCAGGCCGACCGGCCCGGCGCCGAGGATGGCGATGGTCTGGCCGACCTTGAGGTGGGCGAGGTCGACGGTGTGGATGGCGATGCCCAGCGGCTCCAGCAGGGCGCCCTCGTCGGGCGTGAAGCCCTCAGGGAGCGGGAAGCAGTTCTCCGCCGGCATGACGGCGTACTCGGCGAAGACGCCGTCGATGGGCGGCGTGCCGCAGAACTCGACGTTGGGGCAGATATTCGGGTGACCGTGGAGGCAGTGCTCGCACTCGCCGCAGGGGATCGCCGGTTCGACGGCGACCAACTGCCCGATCGCGAGATCCTCCTCGACGTCCTCGCCCTTCGCCGCGATCCAGGCCGAGAACTCGTGGCCCATCGTGATGGGATCGCTGACGATCTGGTCGCCGATGGCGCCCTCGACGTAGTAGTGGACGTCCGAGCCGCAGGTGCCGACGGAGGCGATGCGGAGCAGCACTTCGTCCGGGCCGGGCTCGGGGATGGGGGCCTCCTCGATTCTCACGTCGCGGATGCCGTACAGTTTTGAGACGCGCATGGTTTTTGACTCTGTCATCGTTTGTCCTTTCTCTCGTTCGCAACTAAGATCCGCTCGTAGTAGGCGATTCATCACCGTGACGCTCTTCCGATCGAGGGTGCAATTCAAACACGCACGGCGCTAAAGGTGCCTATGCGTAAGAAAAGCACTTACGGGTAAGAAAAGCACTTACCTTTTCTATTCCTCGCCCAGCAGCTTGCGGCGGTAGGCCTCGTCGGGGCGGGTGTGAATGCGGGCCACGTTCGCCTGGCTCAGGAAGCGCGGCTTGCCGGCGGTGTACGCGCCCAGCAGGATCCGGGCGGTCTTGTCCATCATGGCCGTGATGTTCTCGACCTGCTCCGCCGTGCCGCCCAGGGCGATCAGGCCGTGGTTCTGCACCAGGATGACGCGCGGGCGCTCCTGATAGGTCTCGATAAAGGTGTCGATGCGGCGGCCGACCTCGCGGGCCAGGGGCAGGCCGGGATCGGTGTAGGGCACCAGGACCGACGCCGGCCCGGTCATCACAATCTCGTCCGGGAAGAGGCGTCCGCCGAAGGCCTCCTCGAAGGCGGTCGAGCAGGTCAGGCTGTTCACGGCGATGGGGTGCGTGTGTCCGACGAAGTTGACGCCGTCGAGGCTCAGGCAGAGGGCGTGGAAGACGGTCTCGGTGGAGGGGCGCACGCCGTTGTTGGGCGCGGGATAGCGGCCCGTGTCCCGGTTGACCTTCGCGTCGATCAGCCGCGTTTTGATCGCGTCGTCGGTCAGGTCGTCCTCGTCCAGAATGGCAAGGGCGCGCTCCAGGGAAACGCGGACGAATCCGTTGGCCTCGATGGTCGGCAGTTGGTGGCCGCTGGCCTTGACCCAGAAGGACCCGTCGTTGTTGAGCGCCGAGGTGTTGCCCTCCCCGAGGATGACCAGCTCGCGCTCGGGTTCGCCTAGGGTGGTGGACATAGTTACCAGTTGTTCGAGCATCTCATTCATAGCTTTCTCCGTTATTCCTTTTCAGTCGTTGGACAGTGCGAGGTCATTCTACTTGAGCGATGGGGTTGTGTCAAAGGTGAATGACTCACAGATGGACCCGGATTTTGTTTGGAACGGGCTTGCGATTTGCCGCGTCTGTAGTTCAATAGGATGGACTGGACAGTCCGCCTTATCTATGTAGGGAGGGACACGATGGGAGAGACCAAGCGCGAGTACTTCGACATGCTGGCGAAGCTCGGGGTCACCAAGCACATCGGCAGCCTCGACGCGACGCGCGAGTTGCTGGATCTCTGCGGCCTCGAGCCCGGGATGCGCGTGCTCGACGTAGGGTGCGGGGTGGGGCACACGCCCAAGATCCTCGCGCAGTGGCATCTATGCCGGGTGGTGGGGATCGATCTGCTGCCTCGGATGGTCGCGCGATCCCGCAAGGTGGTCGCCGGGGCCGGGGTTGCGGCGCCGGTTGCGTTTGCAGCCGCGGACGCACAGGCGCTGCCGTTCGTCGATGGGACCTTCGACCTGGTGATCGCGGAGTCGCTCAACGTCTTCCTCGACGATCCGGCACGAGCGTTCGCGGCGTACGCGCGGGTCGCCAAGCCGGGCGGCTGCGTGGGGATCACGGAGGCGGTCTGGCTCGACGAGGCGTCGGAGGATTGCGCGTCGAACTACCTGGGGATGACGGGTGCGGACTTTCGACCACCGGAGGTCTGGGCGGATCATATGGCGGCGGCCGGATTGGTGGACGTGGTCACCCGGGTGCATGCTGCGGATCTGAAGGCGGAGGCGCGGGGACGGCTCAAGCGCTTCGGATGCGGCGGGATGTTGGGGACGATGTGGGGGGCGATCGGCGCGATCCTGACAGACCGGTCGATCCGTGGGAAGTTGAGGGAGGCGATGGGACAGGTGCCCCGGGACGTGCAGAATAAGCTCGGGTATGCGGTGTGTGCGGGCCGAAAGGTGTGACCGTTTCCGTAGGTGGTGTTGGGGGATGATCTGGGACGATATCTGGCGTCCGGGGTGGAGGCGGGTGGAGCACGAATCATGTCGGCTTCCATTCGTGTATTCGTGACTGATTCGTGGTCGGCCCGCGATGTTCAGGAAGCTTTCCATAAATGTAAGTTGTAGTATGTTTCTATGATATGCGGGTTCTGTGTTGGTAATGGCAAGAAAGGCATCGATGACAACTCTGGAGTTCTTGTTCGTAACGTTTGATTTTCTCTTCCCCTTTTGGCCCTTCTTGGTACTAAACGCCATCAAGGGAAAACGCCACATCCTGAGAGATATGCTCATCACGTGGGGGTTCTGGGCTGTTGTGAGAGTGGTTTTGTTCTTCAATCCTAATCCGCTCAGCTCTTCGCTGTTTATCCCCGAGCCCCTTAACACGGTGCTCTTCTTCGTGTCCGGTGTTGTACTGGCCGGATTGTATTTTGGCAAGAGAGTATGGCAGCGGAAACGTCTCTTGTGGAAAGCAGAAAATGTCGGTGCGTCGGAGGAATTGCTTGAGTTGTCCCCGCGAGAGTTTGAAGAGATGGTCGTCGAGTTGTTCTCGGCCTATGGGCATCAAGCTAAGCGTACCGGTGCAGTTGGGGATCACGGTGTCGATGTGGTTGTTGAAACCAAAGAGGGCGAGATATGCATTGTGCAGTGCAAACGCTGGAAGGGTTCGGTGGGAGAGCCCGTCATCCGTGACTTCTACGGTGTGTTATTGCACGAGAAAGCGGATCACGGTGCGATTGTCACCAGCAGCACCTTCTCGGGTCCGGCTCGGGAATGGGCAAGGGGCAAGCCAATTGCGTTGTATGATGGGAATAAATTGATCCAATTATGGAAGCGTGTGCAGGCTGAAGGCATTGGAGTTCCGGAACCCGTGCGTCAATCGTAAACAAGGAGGAGGATTCAATGGCGGATCGTGTTAAAGCACGGGTGTTGAGGCCGCAGTTCGTCTATGCGACGGTGATGATGTTTCTGACTCTGGTGGTGGTGGTGTTCTTCCGCGAGTTCACGCGCTTTGTCTTCGCGGATCTGAAACTGGAGACCCAGGTGTCGGCCGGGTACTACATCAGCCAGGCGCACGGGCACGCGTTCTCCATCGGGTTTGTGATCCCGGTGGCGTTGGCGGCGATGACGTACATGCTCCGGGATGCGTTGGATGCGCCCGCCGTCAAGCGGCTGTGGGGACTCTTCCGCGTCTATATGGCGGGCGGGACGCTCACGGTGCTGCTGCTCTTCTACAAGGGCGTGGTCTTTGCGGCGCGGCTGGGCCGGTCGCCCTCGCTCGCCTGGGACGTGATCGATGAGAGCCTCTACTGGGGCAGCGTGATGGTGCGTAGTTTGGTCTACAGCGTGGCGCACATCGCGTTTGGCGTGACGGTCGGTTGGTATCTGGTGGTGCTTATCAAGCGGATGCGTACGGTGTGGGTGGAGGGGCGATGACAGCACAGATACACGATAGGTTTCGCTATCAGGGGACGGTGTACTCGATGGTGGGGATGCAGGGCTTGGAGCTGTTCAGCCCGGTTGCGTTCGGGCTGCATCCGGCGAGGGCGTCGACGGCGTGCTGGCGCGGGTACCAGGCGGTCTTTGCGATCGCGGACGCCCAGCTTGTGTTGGCGACCTTGCACGTCAGTCTGGTTGCGCTCGATGAGGGGCGCCGGCGTCTGGAGGGCCCGGTTATCCACGGGGTCGAGCCGACCGGACCGTCGCGGGATCATCACGATATGTTCAACAATTACTATGAGGATCTGAACCTCCCCCTTGATTACACCGGCAGCCTCTTGATCGCGGATGGGTTTATTCAGGCACTGTACGTGCATAGGGGGTTTCAGTCTGCGTGGAAGTTCGAGACGGTGCTCGAGTTGGTCTTCGACGCTGGGCGCTTCATCGAAGCGATCGACCGCTCCGAGCGGATGGCGGCGCTCCGCCGGGCTAAGATCGACGATCGAGCCCCCGGCTAGAGGAGCGACATGAGAGTCTACCGTTTAAGCACAAACGTTAACAACTATCGAACCCTATGACCTGTATGTCATCCATCTCAATCCGATCCGCCATTTTTATCTATCTCTGACGCTTATTTCACGATTGATGGCCTGGGGACAGACATGATTGGAACTGCTCTGTATATGTCTGTGTCGCCTCTCTGTGTCGCCTCTGCGTATCTCTGTGTAACTGATCAAACTTGTCGATAAAGTGTCAGGTGGGTACCGGATTATCTAGCTAGGAGGGGTATGGCCGAACGTGACGTGGATCTGGCAGCGATAATTGTGAGCACGATCGAGGCGGAGGTGGCAGGCGCCGAGACGGCGACGGCGTACCGGACGCCGCTGGTGGCGTTCGCGCCGGCGGACGATCCCGGCTTTGCGGCCCTGCCCCAGGTGGTGGACCCGATGCACAAGCTGCCGGAGGACCTGCTGCCGGGGGCGCGGGCGGTGGTGTCGTTCTTTGTCCCCTTCGATCCGCAGGTCGTGAAGGCCAACGCCGCGAGCCGGACCTCGGTCGCCCGCGAGTGGTCGGTGGCTTACGTGGAGACGAACGCGCTGATCGACCGCATCACCCGGCGCGTGATCGAGCGGCTGGAGGCGCGGGGGGTCCGGGCTGCGGCGGAGCAGGCGACGCACAACTTCGACGCCGAACGGCTGGCGAGCTGGTGGTCGCACAAGAGTGTCGCGGTGGTGACCGGGCTGGGGAGCTTCGGCCTGCACCACATGGTCATCACGGACGCGGGCTGTGCGGGGCGGCTGGGGAGCCTGGTCCTGGACGCGGAGCTCCCCAAGAGGGGCGTGCCGGGCGAGGAGCGGTGCCTCTATTTTTACGATGAGAGCTGTCAGGCGTGCGTGACGCGATGTCCCGCTGGTGCGCTCGACGCCGGGACCGGGACCCTTGACAAGCAGCGGTGCTGGCAGCGCTGCTTGCGCGTCGCGAAGGTGTACGAGGCCCTGGGATCCGCGGACGTATGCGGGAAGTGTGTGATCGGTCCGTGTGCGTTTGCGTCGGCCGTGTAGCCGTTCCAGAAGATGAATGATCCAATGGGGGGCTTGAATCCTGGAGCTGCCTTCGCTCGCGGATGCACACGGATTTTCACAACTCGGTGCCCAGTCCCTCCTCACAAGCGTTGGCGTAGGCCCGGCGCGCGGTCGTCAGATCGAAGAGCGCCATCCCGACCGACTTGGAAAAGGTGGTGCCGTAGGGGCCGCGCTCCGGGGATCGACCGGACCGGATGAAGTGGCCCAGGGTCTCGATCTGCGCCTCGTCCAGCAGCCCCTTCTGCAGGGGGATCATCAGTTCGCCGGATTCCTCCTTAGCGAAGGTGATGTCGACCCATACCCGTTCGATCCGGGTGAAGAGCGCGTCCGGATACTCGCGCACATCCGGCTCGAACGATCCGATGGCGACGCAGTGTTTGCCCTCGAAGCAGGCGGGGTCGTCGGGGAAGACCGGCGCCCGAGCGGTCGTCGCCGTGATCACGATGTCCGAGTCGCTCAGCAGCGCCTCCGTCGAGTCAGCCACGTCGATCTCAATCGACGGGAGTTCGTGTGTAGATTGCAGTCTCTGTCTCAGGGCTGGCGCGGCGTTGGGATCGATGTCGAACAGCAGGATCCGGTCGATCTCCCGGACGGCACAGGCATACAGAAGCTGGTAATATCCCTGCACGCCGCAGCCGACGAGTCCCACCGTGTGGGCGTCGGGCTTTGCCAGGTGCTTGACGCTGACGCCGGTCACAGCCCCGGTTCGCATCGCCGTGATGGTCTTGCCGTCCATCAGGCTCAGAATCTCCGCCGTGGCGCGGTCGTAGAGGACGACCAGCCCATCAATCACGGGCCTGCCCCGGGCCCTGTTGCCCGGGTAGACGCTGACCAGCTTGGTCGCGATGGTATCCGACGCGACGCAGGGCATCAGCAGGAGCTGGTTGGTGTCGCCGGTGGGCACCGCCATCCGCTCGGGCATCACGTAGGTCTCGTCTTCGTAGATATCCAGCGCGTCTTCGACGCAATCCATCACCTCAGGGAGGGTCAGGGCCTGCAGAATGTTACGTTTGTTCAGATAGAGCATGGTCGGCTTTCCTTGTCTAAAGGTTCTGTTCGTCCACGTTGACGGACTTCTGGGATTGAGCGGAACGCAATCGCGCCTCGATCGCGTGGGACGTCCTGGTGATAGAGAGACCGCCCAGAGCTGTGCAGCGCAGCGCGCTGGGCAGGCTTTTCCCCACGTCGAGCATCGTCGCAATCACCTCATCCAGCGGGATGACGGGGTCGAATCCGGCGAGGGCCATGTTGGCACAGGCGAGGGCGTTGCTGGCGGCCATCACGTTCTTGCCCAGGCACGGCACCTCGACGCGGTTGGCGACCGGATCGCAGATCATGCCCAGGACGTTCTGTAGGGCCATCGACGCGGCGCCCACGGCCTGATCCGCCGTCCCGTGGGCCAGCGTGACCAGGGCGGCGGCCGCCATCGCGGATCCGGCCCCGCACTCGGCCTGACACCCGGCGACCTCGGCGGCGAAGGTGGCCCGAGCCGCGATGAAGACGCCGATGAGCCCGCCGGCCAGCATCGCCCGGGCCGTATCTTCCTGCGACCGGTCCATAGCCTGCGCGGCGCCGAGGCACGCGCCGGGGAGCCCCCCACACGCTCCGGCGGTGGGCGCAGCGACGAAGACGCCCATCGCGCTCTTGACCTCCATCAGCGCCGTGACGTAGAGGATCATCCGGTTCAGGATGCCGCTGTCGAGGAGCCGACCGCTCTCCATCTGCGCGGCGAACGCCCCGGACTGCGGACCCAGGATTCGGTCGGCGTACTCGGTGCCGTCGAGGCCCCGCTGAACGGCGTTCTGCATCGTCCGGACCAGGGTTGTCATCTGGGTGAGCACCTGATCGTGGGTGAGGTTCCCCCGGGCGCTCTCGTAGTGAACGGCCAATTCCCAGAGATCGAGGTTTCTGTCCGCGTTATAGGCCTCCATCTCGTCGCAGGTGGTGAAGGGAACCGATAGCCCTTGGTGGGACAGCACGGGGAGCACCGGGGACAGGGTTATGATTTGTCGAACGTGCGCGTTCCCCTTGAGGGAGGCCAGGCGATCCGAGGTCAGCGGCTGTTGGGTTTTGATCTCGATGAAGGGGACGCTGCCGTCCTGATGGTAGGTGACGTCGTCCGCGTGCGTCCGTGCCTCCAGATCATGGATCAAGGGATCCCGGCCGCCGTCCACGTAAATGAGCGTTTCGTGGTAGTCGCCCTTGATGGACACGTGAGCCCCGTCGATCTCTACGACCTCGATCATCCCGCCCCCCGTGGAGATCGCCGTCATCCGGTGGGTCTCGGCGGCGTTCTTGAGCGTGAGCTGGTAGGTGTTGGGATGGCCGGCGCCGATGTCCCTGATCTCGATGGTGACGTCGATGCGGGCGGCTTGGATGGCCTGCGCCGAGTTCACCAGCCGCGCGTCCGTCGCGTCCCAGCCCATCAGGCCGCCGAAGAGCCCCATGTCCGAGCCCTGGCTCTCGTGCGTGGTGGCCAGCGAGCCGGACGGGTCGAATGCGATCAGCACCTCGGTCAGGTCGCCGCTCATCAGGTCCCGGGCCAGGCGGCCGATGCGCACCGAGGCGGCGCAGTGGGAGCTGGACGGCCCCCGCATCACCGGGCCGATCGCGTCGTTGAAGATGCTGGGATAGGTGGCAGTCTCAGGTGGGTTAGGCATCGGCGCCTCCCGTCTGACGTTCGGTGTGCCCGACAAACGCGATGAAGAGCACCACCGCCAGCAGCAGGCCGCCCAGGATGACCCACATCCCACTGCGCGGCCCTGAGGCATCGAAGAATTGACCGGTGAGCCACGGGAGGATCATCCCTCCTGTGCTGATGCCCATATAGAACATGCTCGCCAGCCGTCCTGTCAAGGGGAGGTTGCGTTCGGCGAGCGACAGCATCGTCGGGAAGGTCGAGGCCAGGAAAAGTCCAAATCCCATCGATCCTCCCCAGAGCGCCCATCCGGTGTCGGGGAAGAGCACGAGGGCACTCAGACAGACGACGGCGCCGCTGAGGTTGATCCAGAGGATCGCGCGCGGCTTCAGGACCGTTGCGATGGGGATGGCAATCAGACGTCCCGCGGTGAAGACGCCCCAGAACGCCGAGGTGAGAAAGGCCGCCGTGGCGGTGTCGGCATTTCGGACGGCTTGGGCGTACGTTGCGAGCCAGTTGCCGAAACCGATCTCCACCCCCACGTAGAGGAAAAGGAACGCCGCGATCAACACGACTAATAGGTAATCAACCTGTTTCCCGCTGCCGTCCTCCGATTCGTCAATCCCGGTGGGGCTGGGAAGCCGGGAGAGGAAGACCGCGACGGGAATGGAGAGGATGGCGAGCACCCAGTAGGCCCAGGCGATCCCGCCGGTCGCGTTGATGATTGGCACGATCATCAGCGGGGCCAGGGTGGCGCCCAGGCCGAAGGCGAAGTGCAGGCCGTTCATAAAGGGCCCAACCTTGTCCCGGTGCACCCAGATGAGCAGCGTGTTGCCGCCCACGTCGATCATTCCCCCTGCCAGACCGGAGAGAAAGAAGACCGCGCTGAGCTGCCACAATTGGGACGTCACCGGGATGAGGGCCTTCATCGCCGCCGAAAAGGTCAGGACGAGGGCCAGCAGGTGGTGGCCCGGCTTTCGATCGTAGAGGCGCCCGCCGGCACTCGAGCCGATCAGGAATCCCAGCGACCCCGTGGTAAAGATGAGGCTGAGCTGGCCGAGCTGGGTGCCGGTCTGTGCCGCCAGGTCCACCAGCACCGGGCCGGTGGTGGCCCCGCCCATACCAAGTAAAATGAAGGCGAGGTAGTACGCGCCGGTGTTGACCCAGCGCGCTTGATCTTGATGCGATACCGATTGGGTGGCTGTCGTCATGCGTTCTCCATATCTGGTCCTCCCTTGGATGTCACGGGGTGAGTATACATCCGGGCAGGAAATCGACAACGATGGGGAATGCTTATGATCATGGAGGTGTACAGTGATCGATCCACAACTGGAGGGCAAAGTCGTCCTTATCACCGGGGCGAACCACGGCATTGGGGCGGCGACCGCGCGGGCGTTTGCCGCACAGGGGGCGAAGGTGTTCATCACGTACTATCGGGAACCACATCCCTATTCCGAGCAGGCGTTGCGTGAGGCCCGTGAGGCGGGTGTGGGCGGGGACGCCCTTTACCGGGCCATGCAGCAGCAGCCGGCTGAGCCGTTGGTCGCGGGGATTCGCGCGCAGGGCGGGACGGCGGTGGCGTACGAGGCGGATCTCAGCGTGGTGGCCCAGATATCGACGGTGTTCGAGCGCTGTGAGGCAGACCTCGGGTCGGTCGACGTGCTGGTGAACAATCACACCTACTGCGTGCTGGAGACCTTCGATCCGGCGTCGGTGAGCGATGAGGGGCTCGGGATCCACTTTATCACGGCGCCGGAGATCGATGCGCACTTTGCCGTCAACGCCCGCGCCTACGCGTTGATGATGGCGGAGTACGTGACGCGGTACCTCGACCGGGGCGCGACGTGGGGGCGTATCATCAACGTGAGCACGGACGCCGCGCACGCGGACGCCGTCAACGTCAGTTACGCTGCGAGCAAGCACGCGATTGAGTCGTACAGCCGGTCGGCTGCCGCTGAGCTCGGCAAGTACGGCATCACCGTCAACATCCTGGCGCCGGGGCCGATCCAGACGGGGTACATCCCGCCCGAGATGGAGGCGGACGTCGCCGAGGGGACGCCGCTGGGGCGGGTGGGCGAGCCGGAGGATATCGCCGACGTGATGGTCTTTTTGGCGTCGGCGCAGGCGCACTGGCTGACGGGGCAGTTGCTGTACGTCGGGGGCGGCTGGCGGATGTCGCAGTGAGGCGCGTTTCAGAAAGCCTCAAGTTGTCTAGCTCCCGGACACTTCTGTAAAATAGTCTTCACCCGATAGTTACACAGAGCTTCACAGAGGATGCACAGAGTCCCACAGAGTTTGTTTTTGCTGGAGACGTGCTATCCCGTTGGCTATAGATAACGCTACTGAAAGAAGATCATTTTCAACGCAGAGACTATAGAGCTCACGGACACAGTGTTGCATTTCTCTGTGTATCTCTGTGTCACCTCTGTGCCTCTCTGTATAACGGATAGAATCCCTCTACAAAGCGTCAGATGGGTGGTTGACAGAGCTTTCGGTATGGGTTATAATGAAAGTAATCGAAAGTAAATCAAAGCTAACAGAAAGAGGTAGTCCTACGTGTTTATGGAGGAACGCCGGCAGGCGATTCTCGACCTGGTCAACCGGCAGGGGCGGGTGGCGGTGGCGGATCTAAGCCAGCAATTCGACGTCTCCGAGGTGACGATCCGTGCGGATCTGCAGGCGCTGGCGGATCGGGGCATGATCAAGCGCACGCACGGCGGCGCGATTCCCTCGGGGCTTGGGCTGCCGGACCTCTCGCTGGTCCAGCGCCGCCAGCAGCGGATCGAGCAGAAAACCCGCATCGCGGAAGCGGCGTCGGATCACGTTGCGGATGGGGAGGCGATCTTCCTGGACAGCAGCAGCACCGTTCTCTCCCTCCTCCCCTTTATCCGGCAGCGGCGGGATCTTACCATTATCACCAACAGCCTCGTCGTGGCCCAGGAGATGTTGGGCCTGTCCAACATCACGGTCGTGATGCCCGGCGGCTTGCTACACCACGACACAGTCTCCCTCATCGACCCCGCCGGTCTGGCGCTGCTTTCCCATTATCACATCGCGAAGGGCTTCGTCGGCGCCCACGGTATCACCGTCGAGGATGGACTCACCGACGTCAGTGAGGCGGAGGCCGGGGTGAAGCGTCCGCTGGTGGCGATGTGCCGGCGGGTGATCGGGTTGATAGATGCGACTAAATGGGGCCGGACGGGGATCGCGTCCTTTGCCGAGATTCAAGACGTGGATGAGGTCATCACCGACCGGGCCGCGCCGGCGGAGATGGTCGATGTCGTGCGGGAGGTCGGGGTTGAGGTGACGCTTGTATAGCATGAAGGTCATACGTCGAGGATCGTAAGTCACAAGTCGAAAGTCAAACGTTGGCAAGTTGAAGGAGATATGATGAGTCAGGAAACGCAGGATGTGAAACTCGAGTCTTTGGACAAGGAGGAGGCGCTGGAGCTCCTCCGTGAGATGTGGTCGATCCGGATGTTCGAGGATCAGGTCTACGATCTGTTGAGCCGGAACTTGATCAAGGGTGCGTCGCACCTCTACGCCGGTGAGGAGGCGGTGGCGGTCGGGGCGATGTCGGTCCTTGAAGAGGACGACTTGATCACGAGCACGCACCGGGGGCACGGACACTGCTATGCGCGGGGGGCCGTGTTAGCCGAGAACGAAGCGCAGCACCAGGAGCACTACAACAAGATGCTGGCCGAGCTCTGTGGGCGTGAGACCGGGTACTGCTACGGGCGCGGCGGCTCGATGCACATCGCGGACGTGGAGCACGGCAACCTCGGGGCCACCGGCATCGTCGGTGGGAATATTCCCATCGCGACGGGGGCGGCACTGACCCAGAAGATGAAGAAGACGGGCAACGTCGTGCTCTGTTTCTTCGGCGACGGGGCGGCCAATACGGGTAACTTCCACGAGAGCCTGAACCTGGCTGCGCTCTGGGAGCTGCCGGTCGTCTACATTATTGAGAATAACCTCTACGGCATGTCGGTGCCGGTCGAGAACGCGGCGGCGCAGATGGATCTGGCCGACCGGGGCTGCGCGTACGGGATTCCCAACGAGGTCGTGGATGGGATGGACGTGATGGCGATGCGCGAGGCCGTGAAGAAGGCTGTGGATCACGCACGCAGCGGCAAAGGCCCCTATCTCCTGGAGGCCAAGACGTACCGCTGGTACGGGCACTCCCGCTCCGACCCCCGCGCCTACCGCACCCGCGAGGAGGAGTCCGCGTGGAAAGCGCGTGATCCCATCAACAACTTCGCGGCCAAGCTGGTCAACGCCGGGATTGCGACCGAGGAGGAGGTCGACAAGCTGGAGGAGCAGGCCGAGATGGCCATTGAGGACGCGACCGAGTTTGCGCTGGGCTCCGAGATGCCGCCGGCCGAGGAGCTGGAGCGGTTCGTCTACGCTCCGTTCAAGTGGTCGCAGGCCGACGTGGAGCGCGAGAAGGAACTGCGCGCGCTCTGCCGCGAGGGTGGGGAGGGGACCCACAAGGTCGAGTACCGCCAGGCGCTCCAGGAGGCGATGCGCGAGGAGATGCTGCGCGACGAGGACGTCTTCCTGATGGGTGAGGACATCGGGCTCTACGGCGGCGCGTACGGCGCCACCCGGGGGCTCTTTGAGGAGTTTGGTGAGGAGCGGGTGCGCGACACGCCTATCTCCGAGGCTGCGATCGCCGGGTCGGCGGTCGGTGCCGCGATGGCGGGGATGCGCCCGATGGCGGAGATTATGTACGTGGACTTCACCCCGCTGGCGATGGACCAGTTGGCCAACCAGGGCGCGAAGAACCGGTTTATGTTCGGCGGCAAGACGACGGTGCCCGTCGTGTTGCGCACGGAGGGCGGCGCGGGACGGAGCATCGCCGCGCACCACTCCCAGTCGCTCGAAGCGCTGTGGACCCACTTCCCAGGCATCTACGTGGTCATGCCGAGCACGCCCTACGACGCGAAAGGTCTGCTGAAGGCCGCGATCCGCGACGACAATCCCGTGATGTTTATCGAGCACAAGATGATCTACGGGATCGAGGGGTACGTGCCGGACGAGGACTATATCATCCCCTTCGGCGTGGCCGACGTGAAGCGGAAGGGTTCCGACGTGACCGTCGTGACCTACTCGCGGATGGTTCACCGGTCCCTGGAGGCGGCGGAGCGCTTGGCCGAGGAGGGCATCGACGTTGAGGTCATCGACCTGCGCACGCTCAAACCACTGGATATGGAGACGATCGCCGCGTCGGTCCGGAAGACGGGCCGGGTCATCGGCGTGACCGAGGCGTACCGGACCGGGTCGTTCGTCAGTGAGCTGGCAACCCGGATCCAAGAGGAGCTGTTCGATTGGCTGGACGCGCCGATCATCCGGGTCACGGCCGCGGACGTGCCTGTGCCGATGAGCGAGTCGCTGGAGGACGCCGACATTCCCGACGTGGACGCCATTATTGACGGCATCCGCAGGACGCTGTAAGGGGGCATACCATGGCTTATGAAGTGATCCTGCCCAAGTTAGGGCAGACGGTCGAAGAAGGACGCATCGTTGAGTGGTTGAAGGCGGAGGGTGACGAGATCCAGCGGGGCGACGTGCTCTTCACCGTGGAGACCGACAAGGCTGTGCTGGACGTCGAGTCGAAGCGGAAGGGATACCTGCGCCGGGTTCTGGCGGACGAGGGCGAGCTGCTGCCGGTGCTCACCGTGGTGGGAATCATCACCCGGACGGAGGACGAGGATTACGAACTCCCGGAGGGGGCAGCGGGGGCTGAGGAAGGCGAAGCCCCTGAAGCCGAGCCTCAGGCGACAGAGCCCCCACCCCAACAAACGGAGTCGCCTCCGAAAGCAGAGGAGCCCCTGACCGAGGTTGAGCGGGCCGCGCGGGTAGGGCGGATTTTTGCCTCGCCCCGAGCGCGGAAGTACGCCCGCGAGCACGGGGTGGAGATTGCCGATGTCACCGGCACGGGGCCGAATGGGCGTATCATCGAGCAGGACGTGATTGATTTCCTGGCCTCGATGCCCAAAGCGTCGCCGGTCGCCGAGCGCGTGGCGCAGCAGTTGGGCGTCAACCTGCGCGAGGTCACCGGCACCGGGCCGCGCGGTCGCATCGTCAAGGCCGACGTGCTGGCTGCGGCGGAGGCCCAGGAGGAAGCGGCCGAAGCCGAGGCTGAGGTCCCGCAGCCCGAGGCAGAGGTACCCGTACCGGCGCCGACGCCGGTCCCCGAGGCTGCCGCAGGCGAGCGCGTGCCCCTCACCGGGGTGCGCCGGGTGATCGCCGAGCGGCTGCATGCGAGCCACACGACGACCGCGCCGGTGACGCTGACGATGGAGGTCGACGCGACGGATTTCGTCGCTGCCCGCGAGCGGCTCAAGGCCAACCTGGCCGACGAGCTCGGGTTCAACATCGGATACAACGACCTGCTGATCAAGGTAGCGGCCCGCGCGCTGCGTCGCTTCCCCTACGTCAACGCCCGCCTGGTCGACGACGAGATCGTGCACCTGGACGTGGTCAACGTCGGGCTGGCGATCGACACGGAGCGGGGGCTGCTGGTGCCCAACGTGCCCGACGCGGATGAGAAGTCCCTGGTTGAGGTCGCAACAACCGTCCGCAATCTGGTGGACCGGGCCCGCAAGGCGACGCTGACCCCGGATGACTTCTCTGGGGGGACCTTCACCATCACGAACCTGGGGATGTACGAGGTCGACACCTTCACGCCGATCATCAACGCGCCGGAGATTGCGATCCTCGGCGTGGGTCGGATCAAGGCCGTGCCCGCCGTGGTCGATGGCGAGGTCGCCATCCGGCAGCGGATGTGGCTGAGCTTGACGTTCGATCACCGGCTGGTGGACGGCGCGCCGGCGGCGCGGTTCTTGCAGTACATCAAGCGCTTGATCGAGGAGCCGTACCTCTTGCTTGCCTGAGGGTGACGATATGTTACTCTGTGGGGCGGGGAGCTTTTCCCCGCCCCTTTTGCGTTGTCGTCATTCGATCGTCGGAAGAATGGAGTGGTGAGGTTGGGTGAGAGAGAGGGCGCCGACCGGCGCTCATCGGTATGGGGCGCCTTGCGGACGTGGGCTGCCCGGCATGGGATCGTTCTCCTTCTTTACAGTGCGCTGGTCATCGCGGCTACCTGGCCCGTTGTGACCGAGCTTCGCACGGCGATCATCGGGCGGGAGAGTGACGCGTTTGTCCATCTCTGGCTCTTTCACTGGATCGAGGATGCGCTGCGAGCGGGCCGGTTCACCTTCTTCACCGATCGCCTCTTTTACCCGACGGGGGTCTCCCTGCTGAATCAGACCGTCGCGTGGCTGAATGCGAGCCTGTGGATCCTCGTCAAACCGTTCGTCGGGGCCATCCCCGCGTACTCGCTCCTCGTGATGGCCCTGATGGTCTTCAATGGGTTTGCCACCTATCGCTTCGCCGGAGATCTGACCGGCTCCCGGGCGGGCGCTGTGGTAGCGGGGGCCGTGACGCTCCTGTGGCCCTCGGTGCTTGAGCACACCTATCAGATCAGCCTGCTGCCGATCGGGTTTATGGTGATGGCCCTCCGATCGCTGCGGAACCTGCTCGATCGCGGGCGTTCGGTCGATGCGGTGCGCCTCGGCCTCTGGCTGGGTTTGATCGGGATGCTGAGGTTCCAGACGCTGATTCTGGGGGCGTTTCTCTGGGGAAGCTATGCCGTGGCGCGTCTCGTTCGGATGGATGCGCGCACGGTGTGGCTGCGCGTGCGATGGGGCATACTCGCCGCCGGACTGGGGGCGATCCTCTCCTTACCCTTTACTCTCCCTTACCTGATCTACCATTTTGAGGCGCGGGCGCCTGGGGACTTGGCCAACTCCATCACTAACAATTATGCCTCCGATCTTGTCTTCTACGTGCTACCAAGGAAGGGGCATCTTTTACTTGGCGCGCTGACAAGGGGTGTGACCGAGAACCACAATTGGATGCTATCGGTTCATTCTCCCGCGCTGGGATGGGTTACGCTGGGCCTTATTGCCGTTGCGATCACTGTTAGGTGGCGGCAAGTGCGCGGTTGGATCGGGATGGCAGGATGGTTGTTGATCTTGGCACTGGGGCCGCGTCCTCAGGTTTTTGGTATTGGCGTGAAGATTCAACCGTATGCGTGGGTTGTTGAACGATACCTGCTCCCAATGATCCGCGAGCCCGATCGGTTTAATCTCCTCTTGGCTATTCCACTGAGCCTATCTGCTGGGTGGGGCGTGTCGGGAATTGTGGATAGAATTCAGCAATTTCCTCTCAAGCTCTTGAGCGTGCTAACCCTAATTGGTGCAGTCTTTGTGGATTATGTCGCGCTGCCGCATCCCAGGCTGAGCGTCGCGGTGCCGCCGTGGTATGCCTCCCTGAGCGATGATCCTGAGGACTACGGGCTGCTCGAGATCCCGACCTACCGGCAGAGCAACGAGCGGTATATGCTGTACCAACTGACGCACGGCAAGGCGCTCGTGTATGGGCACGTCTCGCGCGTGCCGGCGGACGCCTACGCGTTTATCGAGTCCGTGCCTGTGCTCGCCTATCTCCATCAGACCGATGGCGCGCATCCTCCGTTGGGGGATTTCGACCTGTCGCGGTCGCTGGATCGATTGCGTGAGGCCGGCGTCCCCTATGTCGTGATTCACAAGGATGAGATGTCCCAGGGAAAGGTCGCGCAGTGGCGGGCGTGGTTCCCGTTCCCCCCTTCTCACGAGGACGCCCGGCTGCTGGTCTACGACACGGCGTGGCGCGAGGCTTTGGGAGCGGCTGGGGATGCGCGCCGGTTCGCGGACGGCGCCGACGTTCTCGGCCTGACCTTCGGCCCCGAGTCGACGGTACCCGGCGGATGGGTGGAGGTTGAGGGCGTGTGGCACGTCGCTGCCGGGGCTGCCGGACGGCTTGCAGTGACGCTCTCCCACCGTGAGGATGGCGGGGGGATGCCGCTGCCGGCGTTGGACCTTCGCGGGGCCGGATCGGGAAACCGGGATGATCTGCTGGTGCGGCGAGGCTATCCGATGCAGATTCCCCAGGAGACCGCGCCCGGCGCGCATCGTCTGTGCCTCGGCTCGTCTCCGCGCGCCGAGTCGCTGACCGACCGCGACCTCGGCGCCTGTTATGACCTTATGGTCAAGGCGCGCACCCGCCGCTTCACGCCGCCGCCCTCCGAACACGTGCGTGAGGTGACGTTCGGGGAGCGCATCAAGCTCGTGGGATTCAGCTCGGACCTCGGCGAGACGGATCTGCACCTGCGGCTTGTCTGGCAGGCGGTGCGTGAGATGGTGACCTCCTATAAGGTCTTCCTGCACGTCGTCGATGCGCGGACGGGCGCGTTGGCGGCCCAGTTGGACTTCGTCCCTCAGTCATGGGCGTACCCGACGACCTACTGGCGGGCCGGTGAATACGTGGAGGATGAGGTCGCGTTGGACCTGACCGATCTATCGGCCGGCTCGTACGAGGTCAAGGTGGGGCTCTACGACCCGGCGCCTGGCGAGCGCCTGGCGACGGATCCTCCTTCGCCCGACGATGCGGTGACCCTGATGACGTTTGCGCGATAGGAAGTGAAACAGTCCCCGGCACTCGCGCAACAGTCCCCGGCACTCGCGTACTACAGCGAGTGCCGGGGACTGTTGCGACGCCCGTGGCAGTGCTTGAACTTCTTGCCGCTGCCGCAGGGGCACGGATCGTTGCGGCCCGCTTCGGCGAAAGCCTGCTCCATCGCCATATCCTCCTGATTGAGGATGCGCATCACGTTGGCCGGGGCGCGGCGGTGGCGGAGTTCGTTGACCATCATCTGCATCGGGCGGTTGATGTGCATAAAGAAGGACTTGTAGCCCGCGCAGAGGATGTTGAGCTTGGCCTCGCCGTCGTCGGTGACGAGAATGCGGTTCTTCGGGCAGGCCCCATTGCAGACAAAGCGGACCTCGCAGTCGAGACACTGTTGGGGCAGGGTGTCGAACTTCGCCTGGCCGAACGCTCGCTGCTGTTCGGAGGCCACCAGGTCGAGCATCGGCGTCTCCATGATGTTGCCCAGCAGGTAGCGGGGCTCCACGTAGTGATCGCAGGCGTAAAGATCCCCGTTGTGCTCCATGGCGAGCCCCAGACCGCAGGTCGGTTCGAAGACACAGAGGCCCGGACGCCGTCCCGACCACGCCGCGAGGGCAACGTCAAAGATCTGGACGAACTCCCGTCCGACGTCGTGGCGGACCCACTCATCGAAGACGCCGATCAGGAAGTCGCCGTACTGCTTGGCCGTGACCGAATGCTCGGTCACCTCCAGGCCGACCTGATGGCCCGTCTCGTTGTCGCGCCGCACGATGGGGATGAACTGCATGAACTGCGCATCGGCCTCATCACGGAAGAAGCGGTAGACCTCCACGGGATGGTCGGCGTTGGCTTGATGAATGGTGCAGAGGATGTTGTACTCGACCTCGTGCTCCTGTAGGACGTGCAACCCGCGCATCACCCGATCCCACGTCGGTTCGCCGGCCTTGTCGACCCGGTAGGCGTCGTGCATCGCCTGGGGGCCGTCGAGGCTCAGTCCGATCAGGAAGTCGTGCTCGTGGAAGAACTCGCCCCACTCGTCATCGATGAGGGTGCCGTTGGTCTGCAGGGTGTTGATGATGCGCTGCCCGTCCTTGCGATACCTTTCCTGGTAGGCCATCGCACGCTCGAAGAAATCGACGCCCATCAGAAGGGGTTCGCCACCCTGCCATCCAAACGTGACCTCGGGGACCTGTTGGGACTCGATGTACTGGCGGGTGAAGCTCTCCAGCACCTCGTCGGTCATACGGAAGTCGCTCTCCGGATACATCTTGGCTTTCGGCAGGTAGTAGCAGTAGCCGCAGTCCAGGTTACAGATCGGCCCCCGGGGTTTAGCCATAATATGAAACGCACGGGGCACCGGATTAGGGGTAGCCATAGGGACTCCTTATCTCATTAGCAATAGTCAACGCCAGAGCGAAACAAGGCCTGAATCATCCCGACGATCATCGCCATCATTCCAGCAATGAAACCGGCCTTTGAGGAAGCAACGGTGATGGGAGATGCTTACAACTCGCCCTTCTGTGTGCGTTTGACGCTCTTTTTGTGAATGGTCTTGGGGTCGGGGGAGGTCCCAAGACACCTACATTATACTCCAAACGTTCGCGATGTGTAGCTGATTCTGTCGCAGTGAGGCTCATATTCTGTCGCAGTGAGGCTCACCTAAGGTCTCTATCCGCCGGTTGCTCTTGCATCCTAACGCATTGGCACTAAACTGTAGGTATCCGTTATTCAGAGGTTGAAACGCAATGCATACTGTCCTGGATTCTTTAGCTCCGTATCTCTCCCGAGTCGCGCCGGGCCTGGTGTTGGGCGGCGTGGTGCTGGCTCTCGCGCGAAAGGCACATCGGGCTCGGATTGTGATCTACCTGGCGCTTTTCGTCCTGCTGCGCGATGCGATGACGCCCTTAGGCCTGTGGTCGCTGGGCACGGAGGGATTCTTCTGGCTGCGGCTGACCGAAGATCCGGCCTTCCTTGTCGCATTTGGGTTGGGAAGCCTGGGTATCACCTTGGCCCTGACCTTTTTGGACAGGCCAAACCGCAATCATCTGCGTTGGGTCCGGCACCAATTGGCAGAAGGGACGTTCGTTGGCCTGCTCGGGGCTGCCATTGTGGCGCTGCCGTTGGTGTTGATCTATCGGTCGACACCGATCGCAATGCGGGGTGGTGCGGTTCCGGCCCGGATCCTGCCAGCATTGCTGATCTTCACGCTTCTGGGTAATCTGCTGGAGGAGATGCTCTTTCGCGGCTACGTGTTGGAGGAGCTGGCGCTCACGATGTCGCCCACGCAGGCCGGCGTGCTATCCGGTGTGGTCTTTGCCTTCTGTCACGTCTTCTTGGCGACGACGGTGACCGACACGGGGGCTGCGCTGCTCCTGTTTACACTCTGGGAGGGCGTCCTGGCTGGATGGGTAGGGAGTCGATATGGGGTTTTGCCCGCGACGTTGACCCACGGCGGCGCGGTCTTTCTGTTAGCGTCCGGCCTTTTTTAGGAGGGGGCTCCGCTAAGGTCGTTCCAGGATTCAAACGATCCTAACTCGTGTGCTTTTTCCTTGGACAATTCCAGTGATTGGGGGGATTCGTTGTCTGGCACGACCTAACTTGAATGAGGTGGCTGGTGGGAGCCAAATGAGGGTAGGTGCCTGGTGCACCCAAAGGAGGAGTTGTGCAAATTGTTACGGATACCGGTACGGATGTCAGGCTCGTCGCCGACGATCTTGAGGCATTGAACATTCACGTCGTCCCTTTGGTCGTCACGTTGGATGGTGTGTCTTATCGTGAGGGGATCGACATTGATGCGGAGGGTTTCTATCCGCTGTTGGCTGCCAGTGACTCGATGCCGACCACGTCCCAGCCTTCGGCCGGGGATTTTGCCGACGTCTATCGACGGTTGGCCGAGACGGACCCTGACATTCTCTCGATTCATATGAGCTCTGGGTTGAGCGGTACCTATAACTCGGCCTTGGCCGGCGCGGAACTTGTGCCGGAGGCCAACGTGACCCACGTGGATACCCTGACGCTCTCCGGAGGGTCGGGTTGGCAGGTGGTCGCTGCTGCCAGGGCCGTCAAGGCCGGGTGGCCGATGGAGGAAGTGCTTGGACTGATGGGCCGTATCAGTCAGGCGACCGAGAGCTGCTACACGTTGAAGGAGCTCAAATATCTGATCCACGGAGGCCGCATCAGCCATATGAAAGGGTTGATCGCGTCGGTGCTGAATCTCAAGCCCCTCATTGGCGTGGAAAAGGTCAACGGGACGTATATACGTCTGGGGCAGGCGCGGGCGTTCGACCGGGCGCTGAAAGGGTTGGTCGATCGGATGCTCGACGAGCACCCGGCGGGCAGCGCGCTGCGGGTCCAGGTGCTCCATTCTTTCAACCCTGAAGGCGCGGACCGGCTGCGTGCTCTCATTGACGCGCAGTTCGACTGCATGTGGATGCCGGGCGGGACGATGTCGCTCGTGCTGGGGGCCCACACGGGACCCAGTATGGTCGGGGTCGCCTACGGAGCGCAGTCGGTCTTTGACGAGATACCGTAGGCCGGTCTGTCGTCTATCGTTGAGACAACGATAGGGTCAACCGGTGTGTCCCTTCCCGCCGAGAAAGCGGCGTTTGAGCTTGCTGAGCGTTCCGGCGCCCAGGAAGGTGCTCGCGTTGCTGATGATCCATTGGATGCGATCCAGGATGTCGCCCTCGCCCTCCCAGTGCTCGCGTAGGATCGCTTCGCCGGCCTGATCCATCATCCTCAGGACCCGTCCCAGGATGAAAGCCAGCGCGACGGTGTCGTCGATAAGGCCGAAGGGCAGCAGGAAATCAGGGATGAGGTCGATGGGCGAGATCACGTAGGTTGTGACAGCGATGAGCTGGAGTTTGGGTTTGCGATCGACGCGTGGGTCCCTGATGAGGCGGAGAACGAGGACGAAAAGGTCCGGGAGGAGCAGCAGCACGTCCCGGATCCTGCCGTCGATGCCGGTGTGGCGGCTCAGCCAGCGGGTGACACGGCGGCGAAGCCGGGTGTAGAATCGGTCGGCGCGCTCGAGGTCGTAATCGACGATGGGGGGCTCTTTGGTTTCGTTCATAGGGTCATCCTCTCTGTAGGGTGTGCTTTTCCTGTAGTATACCCCAAGATGCTGCGGCTTGTAGATGCGGGGAGTGTCGTTCCTTCGACAACCGTCCAGGATGCTACGGCGTTGTGAGTGATTTCGGGGTATCGCTCGTCCGTCACGATCATAGATTCAGGGGGGGTATCTGAGCGTCCTGGACGATGTAGCGTAGATAGGCAGGTGAGATATGGAGAACGAAGCAACAGCAGGTATGCGGATTTGGACGGATCTGGTCTACCGGGAGGTGAATGGACGGACGCTGCGCCTGGATCTCTATCGTCCTGAGGGGGTGGATATGGACATCGCGTGTCCGCTCATTGTCTGGATCCACGGCGGTGGGTGGTTTGAGGGGACCCGGAAAAATCCGCGAGGACTGGAGCAGGTGCGGCGCGGCTATGCCCTCGCCAGCGTTGAGTACCGTCTCAGCGGCGAGGCCCGGTTCCCGGCGCCGCTCCAGGACTGCAAGGCGTCGGTGCGCTGGCTGCAGGCGCACGCCGGCGAGTACGGCCTGGATGCGGATCGCGTGGCGGTCTGGGGTGGATCGGCGGGGGGGCATCTCGCGTCCCTCCTTGGGGCGACGATGGGCATGCCGGCGTCGGAGGGTGGCCTCGATCCCCTCGGCCCGCCGGTGGCGGTGCAGGGCGTCTGCGCATGGTACGGCCCGACGGACTTCCTGCGGATGGACGACCGGCCCAGCGCACTTGAGCACCTGGCGGCGGACTCCCCGGAGTCGCGGCTTCTGGGCGCGCCCGTGACGGCGCGTCCCGATCTCGTCGCGTTGGCCAGTCCGATGACCTACGTGACGAAGGCGCGGGCGCCGAGGCTGCCGGCCTTTCTGTTGATGCACGGCACCGCCGACACGGTCGTGATCTACGAGCAGAGCGAGATGTTCCACGCCGCGTTGGAGGCGGGGGGAAGGGTTCGCATTCACGCCGCGTGTAAGCGAACGGGTCAGTGGCACTTTGACGTATAGACGCCTTAAGTTTGTCATTTGACTTCTTCTCAGAATGTTTTATCATTTGCTTAAGTACTAAAATATATTCTACGGAGGTGAAATGATGAGTTGTGAGAGCAAGCGTGACTGTGAGCACCCGGAAAAGAAACGGCAGGGAGAGGATTGCACACCCGCGCAAGTGGAGGAGTGTCACGGTGATGCGCAGACGCATCCCTGTGAATGCTCGTCTGAGCGCGTCCGTGAATGTCACGGCGAGGTCGAGACGCATCCGTGCGATAATGCATAATGCCGTTGGCATCTCGCGGTCCCTGGTTTTTCAGAGTCTGCCCCGGAGCATCGCTCCGGGGTGGGACATAAAATGAGGACGCCGAAATGATGGCGTCGCTATTACTGAGCAGTTGCTGAAATATACGTGATGGATACGCTACAAGCGCTTGTCCGCTTTCACAAGGCCCTTGGGGATGAAACCCGGTTGCGGCTGATCGCCCTGCTCGCTCAACAGGAGCCAGGTGGCGCGATGTGCGTAGGGCGTCTGGCGATGGAGCTGGAGACGACGATCTCGAACGTTTCGCAACACCTGCGCGTGCTCAAGGACCTGGGGCTGGTGCGCAGCGAGCGCCGGGGGCGCCGGATACATTATTTTCTTGACGAGGCACAGATTGAGTATTACCGCACCTCGACTCGGAATCTGCTTGGCGCGGCCTTCGCGGTTGGGGTTGGTTCGGAGTGAAGGTCCGTTGTGCTTGTAACAGACACATCTTTCTGCACTTATGGATCTAATTCGTAAAGGAGATCATATGATCAAGGCTAAAGACTCTCAATCCACCGAAGCCTCACGGCTCCCTCAAGCCAGAGGACAACGCGGTGGGGGCCAGGCGAAGGGTCAGAAAGGTCCGGGGGGCAAAGGTCCTGCTCAGATCCGCCCTGCCGGTCCGGTCGGCCCGATTCTGCGCCGGCTGCTCACCTATATGAAACCCCATGCACTTCTCCTCACGGGGGTCGTTTTTGCGGCGTTGCTGACCTCGGCTGCGGAGCTGGCCCCCCCGATCATCATCCGGGGGTCGGTCGATCGCTTGATCCTCGGCGGGGAGACGGATCGGATCGTGTGGGCGGCCGGGGGGTTGATGCTGCTTTCGCTTGTGCGGGGGGGGATCGACTTTCTGCGGCTCTATCTCAATGCCTATATGGGCAGCGTATTGTCTTTGAGATCCGCAACGCCGTCTTCGAACATATGAGCCGGCTCTCGTTCTCATTTTACGATCAAGCACGGACTGGCGACCTGATGTCGCGAGTCACGGCGGACGTTGACGCGCTGAACACCTTCTTCGGGCGTGCGGCCGTGATCGTCCTCACCAATATCCTGACGCTGGCGGGTATCCTGGGCGTGCTGTTGGTCTGGGACTGGCGGCTGGCGCTGATCTATCTGGTCTGCCTGCCGCTGATCGCCCACGGGATGTGGATCTATGCTCGGCGGGTGCGCCCGGCGATGGGTCGGGTCCGGCGCGCGTTGGCGGGTCTGAGTTCGGCGCTTCAGGAGAGCCTGGCCGGGGTGCTGGTCGTCAAGCTCTTCGGACGTGAGGTATTCGAGAAGAAGCGGGTCGATCGCCAAAGCCGACGGGTGCTGCAGGCTAACCTGGATACTGCTCAGATCACGTCGCGGTGGATGCCGTACGCCAATGTGGTCATAGGCGTGGCGACAGCCCTGGTACTGTGGG
>DAOTTS010000031.1:0-17299 GCA_034437735.1 Anaerolineae bacterium | reverse complement strand
TCACTGGAAAATCAATTCTCTACCAGCTTACTCCCACTCTATTTGAATCGAGTTAGAGTAATGCTAGAATCGCATTAGAATTCACGTTACCCCGGAAAATTGAGAAGATACGAGGAGGCGACGGAATACACGTTCACTCTGCGAAAGGGTATGAAGTGGTCGGACGGTGTGCCGGTCACCACGGAGGACGTGGATTTCGCCTATAACGATTTCCTGCTGAATGAGGAACTCACAACGTCGATCGAAGACAGGATGCGGGCTGGGGCCGACCCGGGTGGAGAGCCGATGGATCTTGAGATCGTCGATGACTTCACGTTCAAGGTGACGTTCACAGAGCCCAATGCACGGTTCCTTCTTGTCGTGGGTATGGGTAACTTGTGGGGTGGGTATCATAACCTTCTGAAGCCGAAGCACTACATGAAACAGTTCCACATCGACTACACGCCACTTGAGGATCTCGAACCTCTACTGGAGGAAGAGGGACTCAGCCAAGACGAGTGGTATCGGCTGTGTCTCGATCGGCAGTGGACGGGCGGTGGTTGTGCGAACGAGGGCATCGGCTTCCCGACCTTGACGGCTTGGCAGATCAAGGAGAGCCCCGATGATCTCATTATCATGGAGCGGAACCCCTACTACTTCCGCGTGGACACCGAGGGCCAGCAGCTTCCCTACGTCAACCGCATCGAGGGCGTTGTCGTGACGGATCAGGGGAATATCCCGTCGAAGCTCGTCAACTGTGAGGGCAACTACATGCGAGAGCGGCTTAGCCATCAGGATATCGCCCTCTATAAGGAGGCCGAAGCGTCGTGTGGCTACAAGGTCAATCTGGACATGGTCTACCACAACGCCCCGGTCGCCCTGTTCATCAACTACAACAATCCCGACCCCATATGGCGCGAGGTCGTGTGGCAGAAGGAGTTCCGCCACGCCCTCAACGCGGCCATCAACTTCCGCGAGATCATCGAGGTGCTCTTCCTCGGTATGGGTGATGTCGCGCCCTGGATCCCGGATGTCTACGACGCGGAAGAAGCGAATGACC
Organism: Anaerolineae bacterium; assembly: GCA_034437735.1. Lineage (GTDB taxonomy): Bacteria > Chloroflexota > Anaerolineae > B4-G1 > SLSP01 > PWVB01. The sequence goes on along the minus strand of DAOTTS010000031.1, from coordinate 16,260 downwards.
TTCTGGATCAGGTGGGGTTGAGTGAGCGCGACTCTGATGGTTGGCGCCTTGCGTCCGACGGCACGAGGTTCGAATTCCGCATGGACGTGCGTTTGGATCCTCTCTTCCAGAAGCCGGCTGAGGTCATCAAGGTGAACTTGGAGGAGGTCGGGCTGTTCACCCCCTTGAAGAACCTTGAGGGATCGTTATGGAGCCAGATCCGTGGTGCCAATGAGCTCTATGCGAGTATCGACTGGCTTGACGACTGCAACTGGCCCTATCTGAAGCGGGACTACATGCCCAACACTCGTATCCAGTGGGCCCAAACGTGGCATCGATGGATGCAGACCAACGGTGAGGAAGGGGAAGAACCCCCCGCGTGGATGAAAGAGCTCTACGACATCAACTCACAGATCTCAGTCGTTAACCCCAACACCGCGGCAGGCCAAGAAGCTGAGGAGCGTCTCTATGACTGGCTCTGGGAGTATATGCCGATGCTGCCGGTCTCCCGGGACGTCGTCGATCCGTGCATCGTGCCAGCCAATCTGGGTAACGTTGCGCACTCCGGTCGTTCGTCGGCGGTCTGGTTTGGTCAGGAGCAGGTCTTCTTCAAGCACTAGGGTAGTAAGTAGGCTTTGAAGAGCCGAGGTTAAGACCGTCCTGGATGCCATCGGTTCGCCGGTGGCATCCAGGCTTACATCGGTTCTCCTGCAGTGCATCTTGAGCTAGATGGGCTGTCTAGGGAACGCGTAGATTGGATAGTTATCAAGAGAAGAGGGGTTTTCTATGCTCACGTTTATAGCTCGCCGCTTGATGATTATGATTCCGATGCTGGTGGTGATGTCGATTATCTCCTTCCTTATTATTCAGCTTCCCCCCGGGGATTATCTGACGACCTACATTCTTCAACTGGAGGCCAGCGGAGAGGAATTCAACGAGGCGGAAATTGCCCGGTTAAAAGCCCAGTACGGTTTGGATCAGTCGATCTATGTCCAGTATGTCAAGTGGATGCGGAGCGTATTTCGCGGGGATTTTGGCCGATCCTTCCACTGGGGCAGGCCTGTGGGAGAGGTGATCGGAGAGCGGCTCCCGATCACTGTGGCGATGGCCTTCGCAAGTTTGTTGGTGGTCTATCTCCTTGCGATTCCTACCGCCATTCTTTCGGCGACCCAGCAATACTCGATCTTCGACTATATTGCGACTCTGTTAGGCTTCGTCGGGCTAGCCGTCCCCAATTTCCTGCTCGCGCTCATTCTAGGATGGCTCCTCTACTTGGTCTCTGGAGAATTAGTGACGAGTCTCTTCTCCTTGGAGTATCGGGATGCTCCCTGGTCGTTTGCGAAGTTTCTGGATCTTCTGAGCAATGTGTGGTTTCCCGTGGTGATCATCGGGATATCGGGCACTGCCGGGCTGATCCGCACGCTGCGGGCGACGATGCTCGATGAGTTGGGCAAGCCCTATGTCATCACTGCGCGAGCGAAGGGACTTAAGGAGAGGGATCTTTTGCTCAAGTACCCCATCCGTCTGGCGATGAACCCGGTTTTTAGCACCATTGGGTGGCTGCTGCCCGGGCTGATCAACGGCGGGGTTATTGTAGGGATCGTCCTCAACTTGCAGACGATTGGTCCGGTCTTGATGCAGGCTACGCTCTCCCAGGATATGTACCTGGCGGGCAGCATTGTCTTGATCCTCAGCGTCTTGACCATCGTTGGAACGCTGATCTCGGACATTCTGTTGGCGTGGCTGGACCCCAGAATTCGTTTTGGAGAGAGGTAAAGAAAGATGACGAAAGTCCAAATTGATGACGTTGGAACCCAAATTGACGAGGAAGCGGTAAGTCAGGAAGAAGAGGTTATCTATACCGCTTCGCAATGGCAACTGATGTGGTGGCAGTTCAAGAAGCATCGGGCCGCGCTCTTCGCAATTGCGGTGCTGGGTCTGATGTACGTGCTGGCGATTTTTGCCGGATTCTTCTCCGTTTACCCGACGAATCAACGCTTCCCCGGGTATGAAAACGCCCCGCCCACGTTAATTCGTTTTTACAGCCAGGAGGCGGGACTCCAGCGACCTTTCATCTATGAATTAGCGAGGACCGTCGATCAGGAGACCTTCCGGGTCAAGTTCGTGCCGGACAAAAGCGAGAGATACCCCATCCGTCTACTCCCCAAGAGTGAGCCTTATAAGCTCATCGGCTTCATCCCGATGCAGAGACGGCTGTTCGGCGTTGAAGAGGATGTGCCCTTGCTTCTCTTTGGCGCCGATCAGTTGGGCCGAGATATCTACTCGCGCACCCTGGTTGGGTCCCGCGTCTCGCTCTTTATCGGGTTTGGGGGCGTGTTCCTGACGTTTTTCCTGGGGGTCTCCTTTGGCGGCCTGGCGGGGTATCTGGGCGGCGTGGTCGATGAGGTTATCATGCGCATTATCGACTTTATAGTTGCAACGCCGAAGATCCCGCTGTGGATGGCGCTGGCCGCGGCTGTTCCACGCGATTGGCCGGTGATTCAAACCTACTTCGCCATTACGCTGATTCTCTCCATCGTGGGCTGGGGTGGGTTGGCCCGGGCCGTCCGGGGGAAGATGTTGTCACTCCGCGAGGAGGATTTCATCATGGCGGCTCAGGTTTACGGCGCACCGGTGCCCCGCCTGATCTTCAGGTATATGCTCCCGAATTTTATGAGTTACCTTCTCGTCAGCGTGACGCTTTCGATTCCTTCAATGATTCTGGGTGAGACCTCGTTGAGTTTCCTCGGCCTCGGGATTCAGCCGCCCGCCGTAAGTTGGGGCACCTTGCTTAAGGAAGCCCAGCAGCTGACCGTCGTCGCTCAGCGTCCGTGGCAGATGATCCCCGGCCTCTTTGTGGTGGTTGCCGTGCTGATGTTTAATTTCATTGGCGACGGGCTGCGGGACGCTGCGGATCCCTATTCGAAATTGTAAGCCTCAGCCGCATTTTAGGCTTTTTCTGTTGAATAGCTTTCTATAACGGTGAAAGGGGAGTCTATGGATAAAGAGACGTATCTTGAGCAAACTGCTGGGACCCGAGAGGAACGTATGCGTTGGTGGCACGACGCCCGGTTCGGGATGTTCATTCACTGGGGTCTTTACGCTCAGTTGGGACGCCACGAGTGGGTGATGAACCGCGAGCGTATTCCCCTTCAGGAGTACGAGAAGCTGGCGGACACCTGGCATCCTAAACCCCGCCCCGCCCGCGAGTGGGCCGCGTTGGCCAAGCAGGCCGGGATGAAGTATATGGTGATGACGACCAAGCACCACGAGGGCTTTTGCCTCTGGGACACCAAGCAGACCGACTATAACGCGGTGCAGAAGGGGCCCGGACGCGATCTCGTGCGGGAGTACGTGGAAGCCTGCCGCGAGTTCGATCTCAAGGTCGGCTTCTATTACTCGTTGATGGATTGGCACCACCCTGACGGCGCGCAATGTGCCAAGGACGAGGACGCTCGGCGCCGTTTCCTCGACTTCACCCAGGGCTGCGTCCGCGAGCTGATGAGCAACTACGGCAAGATCGATATCCTCTGGTACGACGTCTCTTGGCCCTTGGAAGACGCGGAGGCTTGGGAGTCCGTCAAGATGAGCAGTATGGCCCGAGAGCTGCAACCTCACATCATCATCAACAACCGCGCCAAGATCCCGGAGGACTTCGGCACGCCGGAGGAGCACGTCACGGCTGCTGAGGAGGGACGGGCCTGGGAGGCCTGTATGACCTTCAACCGTGCATGGGGATATATGCCGATCTCCCCCGATTGGCGCTCGGAGCGCGAGGTGCTGGATATGCTTCAGACTGCCACCTCGGGGCAGGGTAACCTTCTTCTCAATATCGGTCCGAAGCCCGACGGATCGGTGCCCATCGAGGCCGTCGATCGCCTGACCTCGGTGGGGGCGTGGATCGAGCAGAACGGTGAGGCGATCTATGGGCAGGTCGACCGCGCCGGACGCGACCGGATCGAGTGGCTGCCGACCGGTCGGTGGACGATCAAGGGCAACAACGCGTATTTCTGGTGCAATCGTTGGCCCGGACGCGAGTTGGCGATCGGCGGCCTTCGGACGAAGGTCAACCGGGCGAGCTTCCTGGCGGACGGCACCCCGATCACGTTCGAGCAGAGTGACAACCGCCTCGTTCTCAAGAATCTGCCCTATCACGATCCGGACCCGATTGCAGGGGTCACCGTGATTAAGCTGGAGTGTGACGGCCCGCCGGAGCAGAAGCTGGGGGCCGGTTATGTGTTGTTGGACTAGGTAGCGCCTTCTGGGACACACGACGCGACGTTTTTGCGTCGTGTGTCCCTTGCTTCACGATCAAACGGGCCGATTTTTTAAGATTTTCCCCCATAGATGTTCTCTGGGGCTTTGGGGATGATCTGGATAGGGCTTTCTAGCATGAAATCCTTGTGGTAGGAGGAGCGATGGCTGAGAGAAGAATATTATTAGAGTTAAAGGATTTGAAAACGTATTTCCACGTGGATGTGGGGACGGTGCGGGCAGTCGACGGCGCGAGTTTTGAGATCGAGCGCGGTCGGACGCTCGGGGTCGTAGGCGAGAGCGGTTGTGGCAAAAGTGTGACGGCCCAGTCGATCCTGAGAATCGTCCCGAAGCCGGGAAAGATTATGGATGGCGAGATTCTCTATTATCGATATCTGAGGGAACAGGATGGGTTTGCGATGGCCGACGTTGTGGACTTGGCGACGTTGGATCCAACAGGGGATGAGATCCGGAATATCCGGGGCAATGAGATCGCCATGGTCTTCCAGGAGCCTATGACCTCGCTGTCTCCCGTCCATACGATTGGCAATCAAATTATGGAGGCCATCCTGTTGCATCAGGACGTCTCCAAAGCGGAGGCCAGAGAACGGGCCATCGATATGTTGAGACGGGTCGGGATGCCGAAGCCCGAGCAGACGGTGGATGACTATACCTTCCAGTTGAGCGGTGGCATGCGGCAGCGGGGGATGATCGCGATGGCGCTGTCGTGCCATCCCAGTCTCCTGATTGCCGACGAGCCGACGACGGCGCTGGACGTGACCACCGAGGCCCAGATTCTGAATCTGATGCGCGAGCTCCAGGACGAGCTGGGGATGGCCATTATGTACATCACCCACGACTTGGGCGTCATCGCCGAGATGGCGGAGGAAGTCGTCGTGATGTACCTCGGGGAGGTCGTCGAGCGGGCGGACGTTGACACGATCTTCTATGATCCGATGCATCCCTATACCCGCGCGCTGTTGCGTTCGATCCCCCGGCTTGGTGAGAAAAAAGGCGAGGAACTGGAGACGATCACCGGGATGGTCCCCGATCCGTACAATCTGCCTCAGGGCTGCAAGTTCAACACCCGTTGCCCCCTCGCTAAGGAGGGATGTCGGATGGATGCCCCGTCTTGGTTGGAGGTCGATCCGGGTCATTGGGTGCGATGTCATCGCTTTGCCTAATGGGGAGTCTTCGGGAAGTCATTTTCAGTATCATTTATATGAAATTGATCGTACGCTAGAGACGTAAAGACGACCCCGGGAGATGTAGGAGAGGAAAATGCCGGAGAGAGATGATACGCTGCTGTTAGAAGTTAATGATTTAAAGAAGTACTTCCCTATCCAGCGCGGGATATTGAGAAAGACCGTGGGATACGTGAAGGCCGTGGACGAGGTGAGTTTTTATATTCACAGGGGTGAGACCTTGGGGCTGGTCGGCGAGAGTGGCTGTGGCAAGACCACCACCGGGCGATGTGTCCTGCGGGCGATCGAACCCACGGATGGTGAGATTAAGTTCAACGACGCCGAGATGGGTTGGGTGAACCTCCGAGGGTTGGATTTGGAGGATCTGAATCGGGTGCGCCAGAATATGCAGATGATCTTCCAGGACCCTTACTCGTCCCTTAACCCCCGGATGACCTTGCTGGATATCGTTGGGGAGCCGTTGAAGATCAATCAAGGGATGAGGGGGTCGGCCCTGGAGGATCGCGTCGCCGAGCTCCTGAGACAGGTGGGTCTGCGTCCTGAGTACCTGCGGCGTTATCCTCACGCGTTCAGCGGCGGTCAAAGGCAGCGGATTGGCGTGGCCCGGGCGCTGTCGATGAATCCTCAGTTTATCGTCTGTGATGAGCCGGTCTCCGCCCTGGATGTCTCCGTGCAGGCGCAGACGCTCAACCTGTTGCGCCATCTGCAGGCGGATTTGGGACTGACGTATCTGTTTGTCGCTCACGACTTGAGCGTCATCGAGCACGTCTCGGATCGCGTCGCCGTGATGTATGTGGGAAAACTGGTAGAGATGGCAGAGGCGGATGACCTTTTCGAGGAACCACTGCATCCCTATACCGAGGCCTTGATGTCCTCTGTGCCTCGTCCTGATCCCCGGGCCGAGAAGAAGCGGATCATATTGGAAGGTGAGGTCGCGGACCCGTCGAACCCGCCGAGTGGATGTTATTTCCATCCTCGTTGCCAGTATGCCCGAGGTGTTTGTGAGACGGAGACGCCGGAGCTCAGAGAGTTGAGAGATGGACATTTCGTGTCCTGCCATCGCGCCGATGAACTGTCTCTTGTCGGTGCGATGTAGGTAGGGCATAGACGAGCGCACGAACCGAGAGAGAGGAGCGAGATATGGACTACCTACCGACCTGGGAGTCTGTGCAGAAGCATACGGTGCCGGCTTGGTTCCACGATGCCAAACTGGGTATTTTTATCCATTGGGGCCTCTACTCGGTCCCCGCGTGGGCCCCGCTCACCGGTGAGTTGGCGAAGGTCATCGCGGAGGAGGGCTGGGAGCGCTGGTTTACGCGCAATCCCTATGCCGAGTGGTATCTGAACTCGATGCGGATCCCCGATAGCCCCACCCATCAGTATCACGTCGAGACCTACGGCTCGGACGCTGCCTACGATGACTTCGTCCCTATGTTCAACGATGCGGTGGCGGATTGGGACCCTTCGGGGTGGGCCGATCTCTTCAGCCGGGTGGGCGCCCGCTACGTCGTGCTGACCACCAAGCACCACGACGGATTCCTGCTCTGGCCCAGCAAGCAGCCCAACCCCTTCAAGGGGGGTTTTCACGCACAACGCGACCTGGTCGGCGACCTCACGGACGCAGTCCGCGATAAGCATATGCGGATGGCGCTTTATTACTCGGGCGGGATCGATTGGACCTTCAACGATACCGTCATCAAGGGCATGGAGGATATCATTCGGGCGGTACCTCAACAACCTGAGTACGTCCAATATGCCGACGCACACTGGTACGAACTGATTGAGAGATATGAGCCCGCGATCCTCTGGAATGACATCGCCTATCCCGCCGCCTCGAATTTGCCCGCGCTCTTTGCCCACTATTACAACACGGTCCCGATGGGACTGGTGAACAATCGGTTCACCCAGGAATTCAGGATCGAGAGTGAGGCGATGGATTTGATGGGGGGCAGGCATTTCGATTTCACCACCCCGGAGTATGCTTCCTACGACGAGATCACCGAACCCAAATGGGAGGCGACCCGAGGGATCGGATATTCCTTCGGGTACAATCGAAATGAGGATATTAACAACTACCTATCGGTTGAGGAGTTAGTCCGTTCCTTCGTCGATATTGTGAGCAAGAACGGAAACCTTCTGCTCAACGTAGGGCCCAAGGCCGATGGAACCATCCCCAAGCTGCAACAGGAGCGGTTGCTGGGGTTGGGAGCGTGGCTTGCGGTTAACGGCGATGCGATCTTCGATACCCGCCCGTGGGCCGTCGCGGAGGGCACGGCCGATGGCGAGGTGCCGCTTCGTTTCACCCAGAAAGCCGAGACGCTCTACGTGGTCGCGCTCGATACGGTGTCGCCGGGTGAGGTTGCGCTCGACGGTCTGGTCGCGTCGGACGAGACGGAGGTCCGGCTCTTGGGCTGTGAGTCTCCGCTGACGTACCGCCAGCGTGAGTCCGGCGTCGTTGTGACGATCCCGGAAGGGCTGCCCGATTCGCTCGTGGAGGCGCCCGCGTTTACACTGGCTATCAGCCCACAACCTCGATGGGAGGGGTGAGCTTTAGCATTCCGGTAGAAAGATAGACTGAACGTATCATATAAAAGGAGATAGGTATGACGAAGGATGAACCCACGGAACTTGATCGTACGGTACAGTTGTCGGAACCGCTCGCAGAGCGCCTTGATAAGATCGCCAAGTCCTACGGAGCCACCCGGTCGGAGACGGCCGAGTACCTGGTGCGCTGGGCTCTGGACCGCAGAGGGCCTCGGTCGGCCATTGCTGAGACCCGGGGGCAGCGTAGGGGCGCCCGGGATGATCCGAGGCTCAATTGGTGGCGCGAAGCTAAGTTTGGGATGTTCATCCACTGGGGGCTTTACGCGATTCCCGCCGGGACGTGGAAGGGTGAGAGGATCCCCGGCATCGGCGAGTGGATTATGTATCGCGCGCGCATTCCGGTGGCGGAATATGAGAAGTTGACCGATGAATTCAACCCGGTCAAGTTCGACGCCGAGGCGTGGGTCTCGCTGGCCAAAGCTGCCGGACAGAAATACATGGTGATTACGTCCAAGCACCACGATGGCTTCTGCATCTTCGACTCCGAGGTCTCGGACTACGACATCATCGATGCCACCCCCTTCGACCGGGATCCGCTGAAGGAGTTGGCTGAGGAATGTCAGAAGCAGGGCATTAAGTTCGGCTTCTACTACTCACAGACCCAGGATTGGCATCATCCCGACGGCGTGGGGAACGACTGGGACTACAACCCGGAGGAGAAGGACTTCCAGAAGTATCTGGATGAGTACGTCAAGCCGCAGGTGCGCGAGCTGTTGACCAACTATGGACCTATCGGCATTATCTGGTTCGATACGCCCAGAGGGATCACGCTTTCGCAGAGCCAGTCCTTGTTGGACTTGGTGCACGAACTCCAGCCTGACTGCCTCGTCTGCGGACGTATTGGCAACCAGATGGGCGATTATGCGTCGGCCGGTGATAACAAGATCCCCGATGAGGCCGTTGATATGGACTGGGAGACCCCGGCGACCATCAACGACACGTGGGGCTTCAAGACCTACGATGATAACTGGAAATCCACTGAAGATATGATCCAGAAGTTGGTGGACATCGTCAGCAAGGGCGGCAACTATCTCTTGAACGTCGGTCCCACCGCCGAGGGCGTGATCCCGGATCCGAGCGCCGAGCGGTTGCAGGCGATGGGGGAGTGGCTCGAGGTCAACGGTGAGGCCGTCTATGGCACAACCCCTGGCCCGATTCAGGGTATGGACGCGTACCGCAGTACGGAGAAGCCGGGTCGGGTCTATCTGCACGTCTTCGATTGGCCCGAGAACGGCACGATTGAGCTCCCCTCCTTGGATGCGAAGATCACGGAAGCTCGGCTGCTTCAGGATGCCGGCACGGCGCTGGCTTTCAATCAGGGTGAGGACGGGGTCGTCTTGGAGGGTCCGGCGGCTGCGCCGGATTCGGTCGATACGGTGATTGTGTTGACCGTTGAATCCTAGCGGTTTCTGTGCATGATTCGATCATCAGCGGGGCGCCACAACGCCCCGCTGTTTGTCTTCAGGAGGTTATACGATGACAATGAATTCAGATCGTACGTTCGAGCCAACCGTTGAGTCTCTCAAGTCTTATACGTGTCCGGCGTGGTTTCGGGACGCCAAATTCGGGATCTACCTGCACTGGGGCGTGTACTCCGTCGCGGAGTGGGGTGAGTGGTACGCGCGGCGGATGTACATCGAGGGGGATCCCTCCTACGAGCACCACGTTGAGACCTACGGGCATCCGTCTGAGTTCGGTTACAAGAATTTCGTCCCCATGTGGAAGGCGGAGAACTTCGATCCCGACCGGTTGGTAGGGCTCTTCAAGCAAGCGGGTGCCCGGTATTTCACGCCGTGTGCGGTCCATCACGATAACTTCGACCTCTGGGATTCCCAGCACCATCGCTGGAACGCTGTGAATATGGGGCCTAAGAAGGACATCACCGGGCTGTGGCGCGAGGCTGCGCTCAACCACGGCCTCCGGTTCGGGGTCACCACGCACCTCGCGCGATCGTACAGTTGGTTCAACGTCAACAAGGGGTCGGATGAATCCGGACCTTACCAGGGGGTTCCGTACGACGGCAGCGATCCCGCCTATCGCGACTTCTATTTCGAACCCCACGAGGACACCAATCGTAAGCATCCCTTGAACCCGCCGGAAAGCTGGCGGCGGGAGTGGGCGATGCGTATGAAGGACCTTATCGACAATTACCATCCCGACCTTCTCTATTTCGACGGGGCCGTGCCCTTCCAGGGCGAGGATCAGGGCCGGACAGGGTTTGAGGTCCTGGCGCACTATTATAACCACAGCGTCCAACGCCACGATGGGCGGCAGGAATGCGTGATGTGTCTGAAGAAGGTCGAGGATCACGGTTTGTATGTCGACGGCATCGCGACGCTGGACATCGAACGGCGGCGGGCCGACGAGATATTGGCGGATCCGTGGCAGACCGATACGTCCATCGGCCCTTGGGGCTACGACGTCCGGCGCCCCTACCGGCCTGTCGAGGAGCTCATCCACGAGCTGATCGACATCGTCAGCAAGAACGGCAATGTGCTCCTCAACGTGCCGCCGAAGGCCGACGGCACGCTTGATGCGGAGACCGAGGATATCTTGGCGCGCATCGGCGGTTGGATGGACATAAACGGGGAGGCCATCTACGAGACCCGTCCGTGGCTCCGATCTGGGGAGGACGACCTGCGGTTCACCCGCAAGGGGGACACGCTTTATGCGCTGGCCTTGACGTGGCCTGAGGATGGGTCGCTGCGGATCTCCTCGTTGGGGCGGGGGGCGGACGTCGGGAAGATCGAGGACGTGACGCTGTTAGGGCACGGCGGCCGTCTGGTGTGGAGCCGGGATCGCGAGGGGCTGAGTGTGACGTTGCCCGATGAGGCGCCTTCCGACTATGCCGCTGCGTTTGAGATCAAGGGCAGCCGGCTTTCGTAGCGCCCCCTTACGTCCAGGATGATATCCTATCTGGCTCAGCAGCGGCACCGCATCAGCACGCTTTTCTCCCGGGTGGAGGGCAATGCCCGCGTGATCGTGGTCACGGAGGGCGTTGCCGCCATCTCCTTCCAATGGCAGCGGACGTACTTCCCCCTCTATATGGCTGCGTTGGGGGTCAGCGAACTGCAGATTGGACTGCTGGGAAGCGTGCTCATCTTTACGCATGTGATCAGCACGCTTCTCGGCGGTTACGTCGCCGATCGATTGGGGCGCAAGCGGACGTTGGTGGTCTTCGACATCCTCTGTTGGGGCGTGCCGATGTTTCTCTTTGCCATCGCACGCAGCCCGTGGTATTTCTTGGTCGGGCAGTTTATCAACGGGTTTGTCTACGTCGTAATGCCCAGCTTCCAGTGTCTGTTTGTCGAGGACGTGCCGAACGCTGACCGGCCCGCCGTCTTCGGGATGTTACAGTTCTTGACCTCGGGGGCGCGGTTGCTTGCGCCGTTAGCGGGATGGGCCGTGGCTTGGTGGGGGCTCGTGCCGGCGGGGCGGGCGATGGCGGCTATCTGTATGACCTCATCCATCCTCATCGCGCTCGTCCGGCAGTGGACGCTCGATGAGACGCAGATGGGGCGCACCCGTATGGCGGAGACCGCCGGCTTGGACCTGAGCGCGATGCTGGGACGGTATCTGCGGGCCTTCCGGTCGGTCGTTGACGACCGGCAGGCCGCTATGTTTCTGGTCGTGCGCAACCTGGTCGCCTTCGATTCGGTGATCTGGATGACCTATGCGACGCTCTATCTGACGAATGCGCAGGGGATCGGACTCGCGGCGTCTCAGGTTTCGATCTTCCCCTTCGTGTCGGCTGCCGTGACCATGGTGATGATCCTGGTCGCTGCCAAGCGCATGCAGGTGACGCGGGTCTTTGACAATTTGTGGGTTGGGCAGTTCCTGAAGATGATCGCAGCGCTCTTCTTCGTCATCTCACCGCCCGGGGTCCTCCATTGGGCGCTGCTGTGGGCGGTGATCAACGCCATCAGCGTCGCGCTCTTTCAGCCTGCGACGCGGACCTATTGGGCCAACGTCGTGGGGGATCGTGATCGCGCGCTGGTTTTCTCCGCCAGCTCCGCGCTGATCTCCCTGATGACCCTGCCGGCGGGGCCGTTGGCCGGCGCCTTATACACGGCGTCTCCGCGCAGCCCGTTCTTTTTGAGTCTGGCCCTTGAAGCCGTCGTGCTCGTGCTGATTTTGACCCTCAAACGGAATGGACGGGGCGCAACCTCAGACGCGCCCCGTCCCTAGGTCATTCACGACTTGAGGGAGATCCTCAGGACGTAGGCGTGCTCACAGGGCGGTTCGCTCGGCAGGCTGACGCTGAAGCTGGCTCCCTCTTGCGACCAGTCCAGGGCCGCTTCGGTGCCGACCATCTCGATCGATGCGATCTGATCGGCCGAAACTCGTCCTTCCCCTCCGAGTTCTTTGAGGACGGCGGTGGTGCCGGGCCATCCCATGAGAACCGCGTACACCGTGTCATCGTTCCGCGTGTACCGGATGTCCTCCGGGGTGAAGGGTTCCTGACCCCGCTCCCGGAAGGCCTTGGGGATGCCCGTGGGGCCCTCGCCATAGGTGAACCACGGGCGCGTGTCATAGATCGCCTCGCCATTGACCTTGAGCCAGGCTCCTAATCCGCGCAGGCGTTCCTCGACCTCCGAGGGGAACGTGCCGTCGGACTTGGGGCCGACGTTGAGCAGCAGGTTGCCGTTTTTGCTCACGATGTCCACGAGATCGTGGATTAGGGACGTGGTGCTCTTGAACTCATCGTCCTCGATGTAGCTCCACGATTGGAAGCTGACCGACGTGTCGGTCTGCCAATAGTGCTCGCGGATGTCGTCGAGTTTGCCGCGCTCGACGTCCAGCACCGCGACGTCACCCGGAATCTTGTCCTTATATTGCAGCACGGGTTCGTAGCCGTGCTGCAGGGCGTGGTTGTAGTAATAGGCGACGACCTTGGGACGCCACGGCTCGAACTCGTCACGATGCCACCCGAAGTCGAACCACAATACGTCCGGGGAGAACTTGTCCACCAGCTCCCGGGTGCGGGCGTACCAGTCCAGGATGAAGCTGTAACTGACGGGCTCCTCGGCTTTCCTCGGGATGCCGTAGAGCTTGTGGTAATCCGGGTTGGTCGTGTCGAAGTCGTCGGCGAAGGTGTAATAGCGGGCGTTGAAGGCTCGGTGGGACGACACCCCGAACTTGAGCCCGGCCTGCCGCGTTGCGGCGGCTAACTCGGCGACCACGTCGCGGCACGGACCCATCTGGGCCGCGTTGTAGTTGGTGAACGAGCAGTCATACATCGGGAACCCGTCGTGGTGCTCCGCGACGGGGACGACGTATTTCGCCCCGGCTGCCTCAAACAGCTCGATCCAGGCCTCCGGATCCCAGTTCTCGGCCTTGAACATCGGAATGAAGTCCTTGTACCCAAATTCGGAGGGATGCCCGTAGGTTTCGGTGTGATGCTGGAAGAAGTTCGCGCCCTTTCGCTCGATCATCTCGTCGATGTACATGAAGCGGGGATACCACTCGTTCTTGAAGGCGGGCACGGCATAGACGCCCCAGTGAATGAATATGCCGAGTTTGGCGTCCTTAAACCACATCGGGACCGTATAGGCCCTCAATGACTCCCAATCCGCTTGATATTTCTCCATATTGTGTGCCTCCTCGTCGATGCTTGTGAAGCGCTCAAGCCAGTGACCCATCGTCGAACGTCAAATCTGTTAAGTTTGTGATGACTCAATCCATAAGCCGGTGTGAAAGATAGATCAATATACCCAACGTCATTATGGTCGACGGGGAGTGTCTTGTCAAATCAGAACGCGGTCTGGAACGGTCTAAGCTTTGCACCCCTCTGTTACCAGATGCTCGGACCCCTTGTCTGTTTCTAAATGCTCGGGGCCCTCGTCTGTTCCTAAACGCTTGGAGCCCTCGTCCCCGAGGGCGGCTTCCTCCGGATGAACGTGCTGTGGTTTCTTGCCTTTCACATGGTGCTGACTATACTTTGTTTGATTGTCCGGCGCAAAGCCTATTAATAAACTTCATCTAAAGGAGTAACTTAGCTATGAGCGTCACGTACCTTCATTACGATCTTCACGATGGTTACATTCACAATTGGCTGGTCGCCGGGCCGCAGGTGATCGAGGTCACGGACCTTGAGCGCTTCGAAGGCGGAGATCCCGCGCGCCAAATCATACAGCAGTATGCGATGGAGAGTTCGGGGATCACCGAGATGCCGGTGGAGCGGGGGCCGATGAGCGAGGGCACCTTCACGATCGGGGAGTATGAGGTTGCGTGGTCTTATGCCCGCGCGTTGGCAGATCATACGGTCGATCTCAGTGCAACGTACCCGGCACGCAGTTACCTCCGGGCGTGGGCGTACGCGCAGGTGGAGGTGGCGAACGCGCAAGCGGTCACGATGGTCCTCTCCACCCACGGGCCGGCGGACGTATGGGTGAACGGCGAACCCGTGCATCGTCACAAGGAACTCCACGGGCAGCGGCTCCACGACGTCACGTTCGAGGTCTCCCTCGCCGAGGGGCGGAACGAGATCCTGGTCCGCCTGGCGTCGGTGGCTGTGGGCGCCTGTCCGATGGGGTTGGCGCTCCGGATTGAGGGGCTGCCCGCCGAGGCTCAGGCGGAGGCGGTGGTCATTCCGACGACGATTGAGTACGTCGAACGCCGCAATGCCTTCGAGCGGGTCTTCAAGGAGGCCTATCTGGATCAGGCGGTCTATGAGGGGAAGGACAAGTTGTGGGTCCACTGGGGCGATCCGGCAGAGCGCTGGGCCGTGCCGATTATGATTCGTCTCCGCAAGCCGTCCGGTCGGATCTACGCTGAGAAGCAGGTGGCGGAGAAGCCCGAGTTGGGAACGGGGTCGTCGATGGGCTCGATGCTCCAGTTCCCGGATGGGCCGTACAGCGCGGTGTTGATGCCCTTTCCGCAGGAGTATTATGAGCGCGAGGTGCGAATCACGCACGAACTCCCGCTTTGGGGGCTCGACAATAATCCCTATGACGATGCGCTTCACAGCACACTCCCGGCGCGACGGGCTGAGGCGCTGAAACACGCGGCCCGGTACGAGGATAACGTCTACGCCGAGATGGCGCAGATGGCCGTCGGCTGGTGGTCGCGTATTGAGCTTCCCACGCTCACGCGGGCGATTGCGGACGTCAACGCCCGGCGGCGGGGGAGCGTCGTCGACCTGCTGGGGCTGCTGGGGATGCTCTTCCGCTTCGGGGAGGATCCGGAGTTCCCGGACACGCTCCGGGCCCCGCTGGAGGAGGCGGTCCTCAATTACCGGTACTGGTACGAGGAGCCCGGCGAGGACGTTATGGACTTCACGAGCGAGGCGCGGAGCATTCTCTTCCACGCCTGCGAGATCCTGGCGGGGCAGCACTACCCCGACCGGACGTTCCCCAACAGCGGGCAGACCGGGGCGTGGCACCGCGAGCAGGGGCAGGCGCGGGCGATGGCGTGGATGCGGGCGCGGGCGGCCCGGGGGTTCGCGTCCTGGAACGCTGACGGGGCGTTTGCCGATATGCTCACGGCGCTGATTCACCTCGAATCCCTGTCGGGCGAGGAGCCGGTCTGGGAGATGGCGGCGGTGATGATCGACAAGCTGCTCTTCACCCTCGCGGTGAACTCCTATCAGGGCGTCTTCGGCTCGGTGCGGCGGTACACCGAGGCGCCGTACGTGCAGAATGGGATGCTGGAAGCTACCTCCGGCGTCAGCCGGCTGATGTGGGGTATGGGCTCTTTCAATCAACACCTGCGGGCAGCCGTCAGCCTGGCGTGTGCGGAGTCCTATGCCTTCCCCCGGTTGATCCAGGCCATCGCGGTCGATCAGCCGGAGGCGATGTGGCACCGGGAGCGGCACGCCCTCGGATCGGCGGCGGATGCGGTCGACAAGGTCACGTACAAGACGCCGGACTTCATGCTCAGTTCGGCCCAGGACTACCGTCCCGGCGAGCCGGGCGATCGGGAGCACCTCTGGCAGGCGACGCTGGGACCGGCGGCGGTCGTCTTTGTGAACCACCCGGCCTCCGCCAGCGAGCGGATGGCGCGCCGGCCGAACAACTGGCGCGGGAACGGAGTACTGCCCCGGATCGCGCAGTGGCAGGACGCCCTGATCGCCGTTCACAAGCTGCCGGCGGACGATCGGATGGGGTACACGCACGCGTACTTCCCGCTGCACGCGTTTGACGCGTACGAGATTCGCGACGGGTGGGCCTTCGCGCAGAAGGACGACGGCTACCTGGCGCTGACCGCTTCGCAGGGG